>JADGAO010000038.1 GCA_015231995.1 Nitrospinota bacterium
AGGCGAAGCCGAAGAATCCATCCAAGCAATAATTTATTCTACTTTGATCCTTCGATCGCAGGGCCTCCCTCAGGATGACAAGAAGCGACCTTCCCCAAATGAACAAAAAAAACCCGGGTGAGTTATAAAAACCCACCCGGTTTGTGTCGCTATCTTGTCAGGCCTTGGCCGCTTCTTCCTTGGCAGGTTTGCGGGTGCGTCTCTTAGGCTCGTTGGCGGCGTCCCTGTCAACAAGCTCTATAACGGCCATCGGGGCGGCGTCGCCAGCCCTGTAACCGAGCTTGAATATCCTGGTGTATCCGCCGGGCCGTGTCTTGTACCTTTCGGCCAGCGGGCCGAAAAGCTTGCCGACGACTTTTTCTTCCCGGACATATCCGAGAGCCAGCCGCCTCTGGGCCAGCGTCCCCTTTTTGCCGTGGGTTATCATCTTCTCGGCGATCCTGCGTAGCTCTTTAGCCTTGGGCAGGGTCGTTGTGATTTTCTCAAACTCCAACAGGGACGTCACCATGTTACGGAACATGGCTATCCTGTGACTTGTCGTCCTGCCGAAACCTCTCTTAAGAGCCAAATGCCGCATTACTAAATCTCCTTTGGCGCAACGCTAGACGCTGACCGTTCCCTGTTCGAGGGCGATCAACTCGTCTTTGTATTCGTCAACATTCATACCCAGGCTAAGGCCCATGTCCTCGAGGATCTCTTTGATCTCGTTCAAGGACTTCCTGCCGAAATTCCTGGTCTTAAGCATCTCCTGGTCCGTCTTGGTGACCAGTTCCATTATGGTTTTAAGGTTCGCGTTCTTGAGGCAATTGTAGGAGCGGACGGAAAGCTCCAGCTCCTCCACGCTCTTGCGAAGGTTGATGGCGACCCTCAGGCGATCCTGGTTTATGGCCTTGGCCGGCAGTTCATCCTGCTCTTCGAAATTGATGAATATCTGCAGGTGATCCTTGAGGCTCTTTGCGGCCTGCGCCAGAGCGTCTTCGGGCCTTATGGCGCCGTTGGTCGTGACTTCAAGCAAAAGCTTGTCGTAATCGTGCGACTGCTCGACCCTGGTCTTCTCCACCCTGTACGTCACCTTGATGATCGGGGAAAAAACGGAGTCGATCGGAATGACCGATATGTCCCAGTTCGGGTTCTGGCTTCTCTCGGCGGGCTGATAGCCCCTGCCGACGCGGACGATCATCTCGACGTTGAGTTTGGCCTTGTCCTCGGTGATCGTAGCGATATGGAGGCCGGGATTGAGTATCTTTACCCCTTCCGGGACCTCGATGGAGCCGGCCTTCACCTCGCCCTTGCCGGAGGCGCGGAGGGTCATGACGGTCTCCTCGCCGCCGCCGTCCTTTTTGAGGACGATCTGCTTGATGTTGAGGATTATGTCGGCGACATCCTCGACTATGCCATCTATAGTGGAAAACTCGTGGTGTATCCCCTCAAACTTCACCGCCACCACCGCCGCTCCCTGTATGGAAGAAAGCAAAAGGCGGCGCAGGGAATTGCCGATGGTCACTCCAAACCCGCGCTCAAATGGCTCCGCCACGAAAGTGGAGAAGTTCTCTGACTTCGTTTTCGGGTCAATCTCAAGCTTTTTTGGTTTAACCAACCCCTGCCAAGCCGTTTTCATGAGATCTCCTAAATCTAATCCAAAAGAGAGTTTACTTGGAGTACAACTCTACTATTAACTGCTCCTGCACCGCCAGGGTCACTGCGTCCCTGGCCGGCAAATCCGTCACTGTCCCCTTCATCGCTTCCTTGTCGAGGGCCAGCCAACCGGCCTGCTCTTTGCCGGTGACCCGGTCGAGCGACGACTTGATGGAGGCAAGACCCCTGCTGGCCTCGCGGACCTCGATCACGTCGCCTTTCCTTGCGCGGTAAGACGGAATGTCCATCTTGTGGCCGTTTATGAGGAAGTGGTTGTGGCGGATAAGCTGTCGCGCCTGCGGAACCGACGTGGCGAAGCCAAGCCGGGTCACGACGGTGTCCAGCCTTGTCTCCAGCATGATGAGGAGATTTTCGCCGGTCACGCCCTTGGCCTTGTCAGCCTTGGCGAAATAACCCCTGAACTGACGCTCCAGGACGCCGTAAACGCGCTTGACCTTCTGCTTCTCGCGGAGCTGAAGGCCGTATTCTTTCACCTTGGGCCTGCCCTGTCCGGCCATTCCCGGAGGGAAACCCCTGCGCTCGAAAGCGCACTTATTGGAAACGCAACGCTCTCCTTTGAGGAAAAGCTTCATTCCTTCCCGCCTGCAAAGCCTGCAGGAGGGGCCGACGTATCTGGCCAAACTAACCTCCCTGCCTTTTTGAATGCCCGGTCATACCCTGCGCCGTTTCGACGGCCTGCAACCGTTGTGCGGTATCGGCGTGACGTCCCTTATGATGTCAACCTCCAACCCGGAAGCCTGAAGGCTCCGCACGGCCGCTTCCCGCCCTGCGCCAGGGCCTTTTATAAACACTTCGACTTTCCTCATTCCCATATCCACGGCCTTGCGCGCCGCGGCCTCCGCCGCCATCTGCGCGGCAAACGGGGTGCTTTTGCGGGAGCCTTTGAAACCCTGGCTCCCGGAGGAAGACCACGCCACAACATTGCCCGTCGGGTCTGTTATGGTGACAATCGTGTTGTTGAACGTGGACCTGACGTGGGCCACGCCCATGGCACCTACCTTTTTAATCCGCTTTTTAGGGGCGGCGCCCTTAGCCTGTTGCTTTTTCTCGTTCATTATTGTCCCGAAACCTCGACGCTAAAATACCGTTACGGTTACTTCTTCGCCTCTTTGCGGCGGCCCGAACCGGCCGTCTTAGGCGGACCCTTGCGGGTTCTGGCGTTAGTCCTCGTCCTCTGGCCGCGCGCGGGAAGACCCTTGCGGTGCCGGAGGCCTCGGTAGGAGCCTATCTCCATGAGCCTTTTTATATTCATCTGCAACTCGCGGCGCAGATCTCCCTCTACCTGATACTGCTTCTCGATGATGCTTCGCAGGTTGTTGACGTCGCTTTCCGTCAGTTCCTTCACACGGGTGTCGGCGTTGACGTTGGCGTCTTTCAATATCTTGCGGGCGGTCGACAGGCCTATCCCGTATATATACGTGAGGGCTATCTCGACCCTCTTCTCCTTGGGTATGTCAATCCCTGCGATACGGGCCATATACTCCCTCTAAATCCAACTTGTTGCCGAAAACCATCACCATTAACCCTGCCTTTGCTTATGCTTGGGGTTATCGCAAATAACCCGTATCACGCCCTGGCGTTTTATCACCTTGCACTTGTCGCAGATGGGCTTTACCGAAGACCTGACTTTCATCGCTCACTCCCCGTAACGTGTTACGGCTCCCGTTATCATAAAAATTATTAAGTGTATCAGATGCAACCGCGTTTTCAAGACAATTTTTTAACATTTTTGGAGCCAACGCTCAAAACGTCGCCACCCCCGCGCACGACGGCCACCGAATGCTCGAAATGGGCCGAAAGCGACCCGTCCGACGTGCGGACGGTCCAGCCGTCTTTCATCAGCGTCACGTCCGGCCCGCCGATATTGACCATCGGCTCGATGGCCAGCACCATGCCCTCGCGCAGAATCGGGCCTCTGCCTTTGCGCCCGAAGTTGGGAACCTGCGGCTCTTCGTGCGGCGACGAGCCTATGCCGTGCCCAACATACGCCGTCACCACAGAATAACCGTGGCTCTCCACATGGCTCTGGATGGCGTGGGATATGTCCGAGACGCGGGCGCCGGGGCGGATTTCCGCTATCCCTTTCATCAGCGACTCCATCGTCACTTCCATGAGCTTGATGGCCTCCTGGCTTGTTTCCCCCACAGGGACAGTCCTTGCGGCGTCGCCGTAATAGCCCTCTTTTTCCACCCCCACGTCAAGCCCGATGATGTCGCCGGCTTTGAGCGCCTGTTTGCCGGGTATGCCGTGAACCACCTGGTCGTTGACAGCCACGCACAGGGCGTTGGGAAAACCCCTGTATCCCTTAAACGAGGGGCGCCCGCCCATATCGCGGATCAGAGCCTCGGCTTCCCTGTCCAACTCGACGGTGGTTATCCCGGGCTTTACGATTTCTTCGAGCCTGTCGAGGGCGGCGGCGACTATCCGGTTGGCCGCCCTGATTTTTTCTATCTCTTCAGCCGTCCTGTAATGAATGGTCATCGGCCTTCCAGGGCCGATAATATCTGGACGGACACCTCGGCGATCGGAGCGGCTCCGTCGAAAACCTTGTATCTGCCGGAAGCCTCGTAAAAAGTTTTGAGCGCCTGCGCCTGCTGGCTGTACACGTCGAACCGGCGCAATATCGTCTCTTCCCTGTCGTCGTCGCGCTGGTAGAGCTCCCCGCCGCATTTATCGCAGACGCCGGAGGAGCGCGGCGGGTTCATTTCCACATGGTACATCTGGCCGCAGTTCCTGCACACGCGCCTTCCGGTAAGCCGGGCGAGGAGGAACTTGGCGTCAACATTGAGGTCCACGACAAAATCTATTTGCGCGTCCATCAGGCCAAGCGATTCGCACAGGGCCTCCGCCTGCGCCACCGTGCGGGGGAAACCGTCGAGTATGAAGCCGCCGGCGCAGTCGGGCTGGCTTATCCGCTCGTTTATTATCCCTATGACCACGTCGTCGGGCACAAGGTCACCGGCGTCCATATACCGTTTGGCTTTTTCGCCGAGCGGGGTTTTGTCTTTTATAGCCTGCCGGAGGATGTCGCCGGTCGAGATCTGGGGGATGCCGTAGCGTTCCGTTATGATCTTGGCCTGTGTCCCCTTGCCCGCGCCCGGCGGGCCAAGCATTATAAGGCGCATCACAAGTCCTCCCCGCGCATTTTCACCTTCGGCTTCGTATGCTTCCTCTTTTCACAAACCCCTCGTAGTGCCGCATCACAAGGTGGGCTTCCACCTGCGACATCGTGTCCATGCCCACGCCGACGACTATGAGAAGCCCCGTGCCGCCGAAGTAGAACGGCACGTTGAGCTGGGATATGAGTATGTCCGGTATCACGCAGACTATCGAAAGGTAGATAGCCCCGGTGAACGTGAGGCGGTCGAGTATCTTGCTGATATATTCGCCGGTGTGCTGGCCTGGGCGTATGCCGGGTATGAAACCGCCGCCTTTTTTAAGGTTCTCGGCCACCTCGGACGGGTTGAAAATGATCTGCGTGTAAAAATAGCAGAACGTGAAGATGAGCGCGATGTATATCGCCTCGTAAAGCATGTTGCCGGGCTTGAGCATGTTCACGATGGTCGAAAGCAGGCCGGCCTGCCCCTGGCTTGCGAAGCTTCCAAGCGTGGCGGGGAACATTATTATCGAAGAGGCGAATATCGGCGGTATCACGCCGGAGGTGTTGAACTTGAGCGGCAGATGCGACTGGGAGCCGCCCATCATTTTACGTCCGACCTGCCTTTTGGCGTATTGTATCGTCAGCCTGCGCTGGGTGGACTCCATAAACACTATCGCCCCGATAGTGGAGATCATCATGAACAACAGGGCCAGCATCGCTATCATGTTGAGCTGGCCGATGCTGATGAGCTGGAACGTCTGGAGCAGGGCCGTGGGCATGTCGCATACGATGCCCGCGAAAATTATCAGGGATATGCCGTTGCCCACTCCGCGCTCGGTTATCTGCTCGCCGAGCCACATGATGAACGCAGTTCCGGCGGCCAGGGTGATGATGGTTATTATCCGAAACGCCCATCCGGGGCCGGTCACGACAAGCTGGCCGGTGGGGGACTTTAACGCCTCCAGCCAGAAGCTTATGCCAAGACCCTGCACGGCGGCCAGGACGACGGCGCCGTACCTTGTGTACTGGGTCATCTTCTTCTGGCCCTGCTCTCCCTCTTTCTTGAGCTTCTCGAGGGCCGGTATGACCACTGTAAGAAGTTGCATGATGATCGAGGAGCTTATGTAGGGCATTATACCCAGGGCGAATATCGTGGCGTTGGAGAAGTTGGAGCCGGTGAACATGTCGAAAAACTGCAACATCGTTCCGGCCATGTTGCGGAAGAACTCCGCCAAAACGGCGGTTTCCACCCCTGGAACAGGTATGTGCGAGCCTATGCGGTAAACCGCCAGCATCGCAAGGGTGAACAGAATGCGGTTCTTGAGCTCAGGGATCTTCGCGATCCCTGCGAGCCCCTGCCCGGTCACGACAGAACCACCAATGTCTTCCCGCCGGCCTTTTCGATCTTTTCAACGGCGGACTTGGAAAACCCTGCGGCTGTGACAGTGACAGCCTTGGAAATGGAGCCTGTGCCCAACACCTTGACCATTCCTTTTTCGGAGCGTTTTATCACGCCGCGCTCCACCAAAAGGTCTGGAGTGACCTCGCCGCTCACGCCCAGCTTGTCCAGCTGGCTCAGGTTTATCACCGTATATTCTTTTTTGAATATGTTAGTGAACCCGAACTTGGGCAATCGACGCGAAATCGGCATCTGTCCGCCCTCGAACATGGGGGATATGGAGCCGCCGCTTCTTGCTTTCTGTCCTTTATGGCCTTTGCCGGAGGTGCCGCCGGTGCCCGACGCGGCGCCTCTGCCCAGCCTTTTGCGGTTCTTGCGGCTACCGGCAGGACGTTCTAGACTATGGAGTTTCATCGCCAACCGCTTTCTGTTCCGCCTCTTGGCTCCTCACGCCCCTGATCAACGCGGGATCGTACAGCAATTTCAACCCTTCAATCGTGGCCAGGGCCATGTTGTTCTGGTTGGATGAGCCAAGCGACTTGGTTAGAATATCCTTTATGCCCACCGCTTCCATTATCGCGCGGACTGCCCCGCCGGCGATAACGCCGGTTCCGCGGGAAGCGGGCTTCATCAAGACTTTGCCGGCGCCGAAATTCCCCACGACTTCGTAAGGAATCGTCCCGCCCTGCACATAAATCTTTATCATCTTCTTTTTGGCCGAAGCGACAGCCTTGCGTATGGCTTCCGGCACTTCGTTGGCCTTGCCGGTGCCGAGGCCTATCTTGCCGGCCTTATCGCCGACGACGACCAGGGCGGCGAAAGAAAACCTCCTTCCGCCCTTGACGACTTTCGCCACGCGGTTGATGAAAATGACCTTGTCGGTCAGTTCCTTGTCGGCCCTCTCCTGAGGCTCGTTGCGCTGTCTTTTGCCAGTCCGTGTAGGTGCGCTCACATCAATATCCCTTTTTCCCTGATGGCCTCGGCAAGCTCTTTGACCCTGCCATGGTAAAGCTTGGAACCCCTGTCGAAGACGGCCTTCTGAAGGCCGGCCGCCTTGGCTTTCTCGGCGATCGCCGAACCGACCAGCTTGGCGGACGCCTTGGTCTTGCCCTTGGCCCCGGATTCGCCGCCGAGCGTGGAGGCGGAAACCAGGGTCTTGCCGGACTCGTCGTCTATCATCTGAACGAAGATGTTCTTGTTGGTGATCCGCACGCAAACCCTCGGCCTCTCGGCGGTGCCGCGCACCTTGTTCCGGATGCGGGCTTTGCGGGCGTCTCTGCTGTTTTTCTTTTTTTCTATCGTGCTGTCCATCGTATGCCTCGTTTAGCGTCGAAGACCTATCGTCACTTGGACGCGGTCTTGCCCGCCTTCCTGCGGATAGTCTCGTCCGAGTATCGTATACCCTTGCCCTTGTATGGCTCCGGCGGCCTGAGCCTTCGTATGTTTGCGGCCACCTGGCCGACCATCTCCTTGTCCACTCCCACAACGGTCAACTCCGTGGGCTTGGCGGTCTGGAAACTTATCCCGGCCGGCGGCTCCACGTTGATGGCGTGGGAATAGCCGAGCGAAAACTCCAGCCCCTTGCCCTTGAGCGCCACGCGGTATCCCACCCCTTCGATCAGCAAAGACTTGCTGAACCCGGTGGTGACGCCGGTGACCATGTTGTTTAGCAAGGCCCTTGTCAGGCCGTGCAAAGAGCGGCTTTGGCGCTCGTCGTCGGCCCTTTCGACCAGCACATGCGAATCTTTTTTCGTTATCTTGATGGAGGGGGCGAAACTACGCGTCAGCGAGCCGAGCTTCCCCTTCACCGTTACGTCGTGGCCTTTGATGGCCACATCCACGCCGGCGGGTATCTCCACCGGGGCTTTTCCTATGCGCGACATCTCTGACTCCTAAAGCCTCCCATCACCAGATGTAGCAAAGAACTTCTCCGCCGACGCGGGCCTCGCGGGCCTCCCTGTCGGTGAGAATCCCCCTGTTGGTAGACAGGATCACGGCGCCAAGACCCTTCTGCACCACCGGTATCTCCGTGACTCCACGGTAAACACGGTTGCCGGGCTTGGACACTCTTTTTATCCCTCTTATGGCGGGAATGTCGCCCTGATACTTGAGGTATATCCTCAACTCGCCCTGTTTCTTGTCGCGGACTATCCGGAAACCCCGGATATATCCTTCCTGTCTGAGGGCCGCCGCGATTTCCTCGAGCATACGCGAGGAGGGCATAACGACCTTTTCGTGCTTGACCATCGCCGCGTTGCGGATACGGGTCAGCATGTCCGCTATGGGATCATTCACACTCATAGAATTCCGTTATAACCTCACCAACTGCTTTTCGTGATGCCGGGGATTTTTCCTTCAAGCGCAAGCTTCCTGAAACAGAGCCTGCACATCCCAAACTTGCGAAGGTAACCCCTGGAGCGCCCGCACAACCCGCACCGGGTATAGGCGCGAACCGCAAATTTCGGTTTGCGCTTCTGTTTGGCTATCATTCTCTTGCTGGCCACTTAATCCGCCTCCCAGCCTATGTTCAGTTACGAAACGGCATACCAAGATGGCGCAAAAGGCTCTTGCCTTCCGCGTCCGTCCTGGCCGTCGTCACTATCGTGATGTTCAACCCCTTGACCTTCTCGACCTTGTCGTAGTCAACTTCGGGGAATATCAATTGCTCTTTAATGCCCAGCGTGTAGTTGCCGCGGCCGTCGAACGCCTTGCCGGAGACGCCCTTGAAGTCCCTTATCCGGGGAATCGCGGCGGAGATGAGCCTGTCGAGAAACTCGTACATCCTCTCACCACGAAGGGTGACCATCACGCCGATCCCCAAACCCTCGCGGAGTTTGAAGTTGCTTATCGCCTTTTTGGCCTTCGTCACGACGGGTTTCTGCCCGCTGATCTGGGTGAGGGTGTAGATGCCAGTCTCCATGATCTTCGGGTTGGCCGTGGCCTCCCCAAGACCCATGTTGAGCACCACCCGGGCGACCCGGGGGGCCTGCATCACGTTCCCATACCCGAACTCTTTCATCAGGGCGGGAGCGACTTCTTTCTGGTATTTGTTTTTCAGGGTAGCCATTTTCGCAACCATCACTTAACGTCCAGCATCTCGCCGCACTTGCGGCAAATTCTTACCTTTTTCCCGTCTTCAAGCGGCTTGTGGGCCACGCGGACGGGCTTATCGCATTTGGAGCAGTATATCTGCACGTTGGAGACCTGTATCTTGGCCTCTTTCTCGATGATCCCGCCCTGTCGCTGGCGTTGGGTCGGCTTCTGGTGCTTCTTTACCATGTTCACCTTCTCGACCCGTATCCTGCCCTCTTCCGGGAAAGATTCGATCACCCTGCCGCGTTTGCCTTTGTCGGCCCCGGTGATAACCACTACAACGTCGTCTTTTTTGACAGGCATCTTCACTGCCTCTGCAAGGGCTTTCCTCGACGACTTCGCCCTCTGGCGTCCTGCCATTACAACACCTCCGGAGCCAGCGAGATTATCTTCATGAACTGCTTGGCCCTAAGCTCTCTGCCCACGGGGCCGAATATGCGGGTGCCAATCATTTCGTTTTTGTCGTCCACAAGAACTCCCGCGTTGTTGTCGAAACGCACATACGTCCCGTTTTCCCTGCGGATTTCCTTGGTCGTGCGGACAATGACGGCCGTCTTGACAGTCCCTTTTTTGACCGAGCTGTCCGGCAGGGCCTCGATGACGGCCACCTTGACGATGTCGCCGATGCGGCCGTAGCGGCGGTGAAACCCGCCCATCACTTTTATCACGCGCACGCGTTTGGCGCCGGAATTGTCGGCGACGTCCATTACAGTGCGAAGTTGTATCATTTGCGGACTCTCCTTATTTCAGGGCCCGCGCAATCACGGCGCTAATGCGCCAGCGCTTGAGAGCGCTCATCGGGCGCGTCTCGGTTATCTTCACTTTGTCACCCACCTTAAGCTCGTTCTTTTCGTCGTGCACGTAGTACCTTTTGCTCCGGGTGACTATTTTGCCGAACTCGGAATGGCGCACGCGCCGCTCCACCTTGACCACGGCGGTCTTGTCCATCTTGTCGCTGACAACCACGCCGACCCTGACCTTGCGGTATCCCCGCTCTTGAGTCTCGCTCATGCTTGCGCCTTCCTGGCCTTCCTGTTCCTGGAACCTAGCTCCGTCTTCATCCTGGCTATGTCCCGCCTCGCCGCCTTGATCTTGGCGTGGCTGTCTAGCTGGGCTGTCGCGTGCTGGAACCTGAGTTTCATATAAGAGCCGCTGGAATCCTCAAGCTTACGGGAAAGCTCCTCGTCCGAAAGCTCCCTGACCTCGCTCGCCTTCACAGCGCAAAGCTCCTTTCATCCTTGTTAAGATACCGCGTGGCCATGGGCAACTTGTGCATCGCCAGCCTCATGGCTTCCTTGGCGACTTCCGGCTCAACGCCGTCCAGCTCGAACAGCACCCTGCCCTGCCTTATACGGGCGACCCAGAATTCCGGGGCGCCTTTACCTTTACCCATCCTCACCTCAAGCGGCTTTTTGGTAAGCGGCTTGTCGGGGAACACCCTTATCCACAATTTCCCGCCGCGTTTTATGTGGCGGGAGATGGCGATACGGGCCGCCTCTATCTGCCGGTTGCTCAAAAAACCGGGTTCGATCGCCTGCAGAGCGAACTTGCCGAAGCTTATGGACGACCCGCGCCATGCGGTGCGTTTATTGCGTCCCTTCTGGCGTTTCCTGTATTTTACTTTTTTGGGAGCTAACATCGGGACTACTCCTCGTACTCGTCGGCCAGGCCGCTATCGGCCACGTCGTTGACCTGCCCGGATATGCCCATCTCGGCCTTGGCGGCTTCGACAGCTTCTTCTATCTGTTTCTGGCTCCGGATTTTGCGTTGCTCTTCAAGCCTGCGGGCGTCCTTGCCGAAATAGACCTCGCCGCGGAATATCCAGACCTTGATCCCTATGATGCCGTAGGTGGTGTGAGCCTCTGCCGTGCCGTAGTCTATGTCGGCCCGCAGAGTGTGAAGAGGAACCCTGCCTTCGCGGTACCATTCCATCCGGGCGATCTCCGCCCCGGCCAGACGCCCGGAGCAGTTGATCCTGATCCCTTTGGCGCCGAACCTCATGGCGGTGGAGACGGATTTTTTCATGGCCCTGCGGAAAGCGACCCTGCGCTCGAGCTGGGTGGCGATGCTCTCGGCCACGAGCTGGGCGCTTATCTCGGGCTTTCTCTCTTCTTTTATGTTGAGGAAAAGCTCTTTGTCGGCGAGCATCTTCTGGATCTGCGCCTTGAGCTTGTCAACTTCCTGCCCCTTCTTGCCGATGATGATACCGGGCCGGGCGGCGAATATGTTTATCTTGACCTGTTTGCCCTTGCGCTCTATCTGCACGCTGGATATACCGGCGTGGTAAAGCTCTTTTTTTATGTATCTCCGGAGCTTCAGGTCGCTGTGCAGGCTCTCGACGTAGGAACCCTCGGCGTACCAGTTGGAGTCCCACTTCTTGATGACCCCAAGCCTGAATCCAGTGGGATGCGTTTTCTGTCCCATTACTTAATGAAACTCTCCATCAAAATTCAGTTTCCGGATTTCTTGGCGGTTTTAGGAGCCTCGCCGGCCTTGCCGGCTTTCCTGTCTTCCGCCTTTTTAAGCTTCTTGGCGCGCATGGCCTCGATCTTGGCCTGCGCCTGCGCCTTGGCTTCCGTGTTTTCCCTGACCACTATCGTAATATGGCTGGTCGGCTTGCGGATCGTGTCCGCCCTGCCCCTGGCTCTTGCGAGCTGGCGCTTGTACACCGGGCCGCCGTTCACCCACACCTTCGAAACTTCAAGAGTCTCCGGGTCGCCTGCGTTTTTGCCTTCCGCATTGGCCACGGCGGAATTGAGCAATTTAAGCAGTATCGCCGCTCCCTTGCGCGGGGAAAAAGAAAGTATCCCCTTGGCTTCCGTAACCGCTTTGCCCCGGATGAGGTTAGCCGCCAGCCGCGCCTTCTGCGCGGATATCCTGGTGAACCTCAACGTCGCGCTAGCTTCCAACGCTTCCATGCCTGATCAACCGTCTTCTAAGTTAAATACGACAAAAACCGCTTTTCGCTCCGAAAAGCCAACGCGGCTAATTCCCTGTGTTTTTTCGAGCAAAAGAAGACATTATGTGTAGGTCTTCGGACATTGTCAATAAATTTTTCCGAACTTCTTTTGAAAAAGGGAATTTAACTCGATTGGAGGGAGGGAGAAAAGAACTTATTGATCTTCCTAAATACCCTACGCATATGGGGCGGCGATGGCTTTCAAAAGCTCGTATCTAGCGCGGAAGGCGCCGTTTTATATCGGTAACTCATCTTGCTTTCCATGCGACAGTCCCCATTCGGCCTATTTCAATCACATCGGGGTGTGGATCGATAGCTTTTAGCAATTGTTTCAGTTTCTGTTTTATGTCGGCAGGGTCTATGGCTCGAGGAAATAACTTGGAATGCTTGGACGGCTGTTCGAGATGTAAAACAACCCTGATCCGCTTTGAGACCAATGCATCGCCAGCAAACCGCTTTTCGTCTGCATCGTTGGCGTTCACATGCGCGGCGAATAAACCGGCCAAGGTGTTACGCGCTTTACATGCAACTTCACCCGGCAAATCTATGACCTTGCTCCGAAGATGCTGACGATAGTCCTTAACTTCGATCGCCCAAATGCATTTATCGGTATCTATCGCAAGTATGTCAACCCCCTTAGTCCCATCAATACGCTGGAATTGGTTGCGGTAGAAGCTCCAATCATCATACTTTGCGACTTGCCATTTGGAGGGGAATTTGAAAGTGAGTTTGCCCTCTGTGATATCAGGCACGACACTACTCCGTAGCCAAGTATGTGTCGGACTGGCTCAACTCTTCTTCAAGCGATGTGATCGACCCTATATCGTCCACGCTTTCACCTTGTTTCACGCTAACGCCATCCTCGCCTAGTTGTAATCCGAAAAACCGGGCTTTGACGTCGTTAAAATTTTTCTGTAACAGGATATCTATCTCGCGCATCAGGAATAAGCTGTGCGTGGCGATAAACACCTGGATGCCGTTCTGGCAAAGCTGAAGAATGACTTTAGCCACCTGCTTAATCAGCTTTGGATTCAAGTTTGCTTCCGGCTCGTCCCAGAACAGGTAGCCCTTATCGCGTAACGATCCGGTTGCGATGAGGCGGGCAAGCATGGCGAGTTTTCTTAAGCCTTCCGCAACCAGAGTTATTTCCATTCGGCCTTCGCCTGGAGCTCCCGGTTTGCCTGAAGTTCTTAGATAGAAATGCCCGTTCATATCCAGTTCAATATTACCTTTCATCGCCTCCTCAAGCGGGGAAAGCAATTTTTCAACGCTCTGCACTCTCGGACCACGCAACGGCAACGCTCCGAGCAACGAACAGGTATCTCTCCATGTTTCCTCAAATTCCAGATAATGATTTTCATAAACCGAGACAAAACCCGGATAGATAGTTAGAAGCTCCCGTGTCGGCAAAAAAACTGGGGGGGTCTCAAGCCATGTTTTTGGTAGTTTGTCTATACCAACTTCGGACTTTCTCATGCTGGCGACATTGAAACTGATATCGAGCTTATGATTATCAAAACAGAATTGAATTTCGCTACGTGAGCGCCCATGCTTGCGCCGGGCAAGGCGCCCAACAGCTTCTGCCCGAAACACACCCACCAGTTTATCCGCCAATTTTGTTTGCAACTGGGCTTTAGTGGGGGATAGGTCGTTTTGTTTACGCCCTTCTTCGAAGCTAACCGCCAGCACAGAATATGCAACCTTAAGCAAATGTGATTTCCCGGAACCATTCTCGCCAGATATCACATTTAACTGAGGGCTGAATTGTAACGAAGCGTGGGGGAAAACCGTCAGGTCTTTGATGTCAACTGATTTGAGCATAATTTCTTCCCTCGGAAATCTACTTTCAACCTGAACTCCACGCGCGCCCCGTATTCCCGTATTCACTTTTTCACAACGAGGACTTTAGCGGCTTATTATACCCCATACAGAGTCAAACAGAATCAATACACTTGCCAGCGCCTGCGTTGTTTGTCAACATATCCACTGCAAAACACCGGGGCACGATCATTTCAATGAAAAAACAGGGCAATGGCCTCGCGCAGGCCGTGGAACGCGCCTCTTCCGGGCGAAATGACGGGGAAGCTCCGCCTTCCATGCGCCCGGCCTGTTCCGGCGAGTTGACCGATTACGCAAAATCTTTCACCCGCGCACGGCATAGCGATTTTACAGACAGGGAGCGGGAACTTACCGATATCGCCGAAAAATTCGACGCCGACGAAACGCTGGCGCTCGTCAAGGCCCGTGTTATCGAAGAGGATTTCTGCAGGCGTTACATGGCGCAGGCTGGCAGGCCGGTTACGGAAAACGAGTGCGAACGGCTCAAGGCCGAGGCGCATGACTATTACGAGAATCACTGGAAAAGCGCTCACAGGCTGGAGCTTTCCGACGCCGCCAAAAGGGAGAGGTTCATAGAGTCGCTCCGCGAGCAGGCCCGGGAGGAACTGGCCCAATTGCGGGAGGCCAGAAAGGGGTCGAAAGCCTTCCCTCCAAGCGTAATTACGTTTGTGGCGAATAGGGGGGAGATCGCCTGCAGGATCGTCGAAAGCTCCAGCAAGGCTGGCAAACGGACACTTGTCGCCCATGATGGAGCCGACCTTTCATACGAGGGCGTTTTAAGCGCCGGGGACGATGTTTTTTACGTCCCGGCCTATTGCGACAGGGGCAAACGCGCGGAGCACGAGCGGCTGGACATCTGGTCGATGAAAGCTCTCGCGTTCCGTCTGCGGGCGGAGGGGATTGACCCGTTCGACGTGGCCGTCCATCCCGGCTGGGGTTTCAACTCCGAGGATGACGCATGGTTTAACGAGATGGAACGGCTCGGTTTCCGCATGGTGGGGCCGCACTCTACGGTGATACGGTTCCTGGGCAACAAGATAAACGCCACGCAGGTGGCGCGTCAGGCGGGCCTGTCCACTCCCGAAAGCTCCGGGAAGGTGGAAAGCGTTGATCAGGCGTTGAAATTTTTCCGGTCGAACGCGGGCAGGATAAAAACATTTCTGCTCAAAGACGCGCTTGGCGGGGGCGGGCATGGGCAGTTGCTTCTCAAAGACCCCACGGAAAGGGAGTTCACGGGCGCCGTCGAAAAATTCCTGGAAAAATACAGCGTCTTCAGCGCGGATCAGTTTCTGGACAAAACCCGGCATATCGAGTTCCAGTTCCTCTCCGATCTGGACGGCAACGTGGTTTTCGGCTCGCCCAGGGACTGCACCCAGCAGAGGGACAGGCAGAAGGTTATCGAGGAAACCGCCATACTAAGCAGAGAAACACAACTGATGATGCGCGAGCGCATCCGCAGTTTTCTCGAAGAGATAGGGCGCAGGACAGGCCATCCCTACGCCGGGGCGGGGACGTTCGAGTTCCTTTACGAACCGGCCTCCGACACCTTCTTTTTTCTGGAGGTCAACACCAGGCTTCAGGTGGAGCATCCGGTGTCCGCCCATTGCGACGGGATTGATTACGTCAGGACGCAGTTGGATATCGCCGATGGATACAGGCTGGTATCGCAGGATGAAGTGGATTCGTGGAGCCGGGGCGGGCACACGATGGAGGCCCGCGTATGCCTGGAGCGTGTGTTGAGCGAGGACGAGCGCCGGATATACCTTAAAAGCGGCCACGACAGGACGTTCGGCCCCGTTGCGGGAGCCGAGCTTGCGCGGTTCTCCCTGAAGAAGATGGAGGGGCTGACGTTCTACCGCGACCTCAGGATCGGCGAGGGCATCTCGTGGAGCGGCAAGTACGACTCGATGATCATGAAGGCCGTGGTTCACGGGAAAGACCGCCCGCAAGCCATCGCGCTCATGAAACAGGCCGTCGGTGGAATGGTTATCGAGGGCAGGGAGATGTCCACCAACAAAGAGCTGATCCTCGGCATACTCGACGAGGAGGAGTTCGTGAAGGGAGAGACGCTGGAGAACCGGTCGTCGGTGAAGAACGTCGTTTCCCATCTGCAGATAAAAAACGAGACCCGCCTTCTGGCCAAAACCCTGCACGAACGCGGCACTCCGAATGAACTGGAGCGGCTTTACATACACCTTCACAACCTCACCCCCCTTCAGGCCGACGTGTTGAAGGCGGAGCTTGCGGCGCTCGGCGCGGTGGAAGCTTTCAAACTGTCGCTGGTGGGCGCGAGGGGGGGGATTGTGCGGCAGGTGATAACCATGCTGACCGGGTCGAAGGAGTCCGTCTCCATCCACACGACGATCTACCCTCAGGCGTTTTACCTATTGGTAAAAATATTGTCGAGGATAGGCGCGGAGCCTATGACCGTCATAAAACATTTCGCCGAACGCGAGATCATGGGCAGGAAAATGAAAGACGGGCTTGAACGCCATGACCCGGAGTATCTGAGCCACATGATATCGAACGAGAAAGAGGCGCTCCGGCGTATGGCCGCCGAGCTTTCGCGCGATAGCGGGAGAAGCGTGCTCCTGCGCGAGAAAAAGGCCAAGGAACTGCTATTGCGCTCGTTCATGGGCGAAATGGAGAAGGCCTCCATCGTCACACGCGCAACGGGCCAGACGCAGGGGAACCCCGGCGCCGGGCTTGTTTTCGAGGTTTCGGAAAGGATGCTAGACGTGTTCAGGGTCATTCTCCAGAGGGAGCGCGGTGAAGAGATCGAAGAGAGCTTCCATGTGGAAAACCGCTGAAAAAACAAGTTTGGGCAGGAGGAAATAAGGAATTGCCCGCGCGCGCGGCATTTTGGATATAATCAACTCATCATAACCTGTTTAACCTGGGGAAAGACGAACTGAAAATGGATCAGCCCACGGCGGCGCAAATGGAGCGTAGCGCCCACCCCTCCCGCACCATACTTATAGTTGACGACGAGAAAGAGATAGCCGAACTTCTCGTCAACATCGTCGAGAAGAGCGGGCACAAAGCCATCTCCTGCACAAACGGGGAGACGGCTTTGGAGATCGTTAAAAAAGGTGGTGTGGACCTGCTCATAACCGACCTTAAGATGCCAGGCATGAGCGGCATAGAATTGATAGGGCAGACACGCCGGATAAACAATGAAGTGGAGATAATCGTCATCACCGGCTATGGCACGATGGAGATATTCCTGGAAGCCATACGCAGTGGGGTCAGCGACTTCATATTGAAACCCATTGACATGGAACAGTTCATCCACTCCATCAACCGCGTCATGGAGAAGAAGAACCTGACGGAGAGCTTGATAGCCCGCACGCAACAGCTTTTACAGGCGGAGAAAATGGCCACCGTCGGCGTGCTTTCCACGGGCATCGCGCACGAGATAAACAACCCGACCACTTTTATCCGCACAAACCTTCAGTTGATGAGCGAGTATATAAAGCGGATGGAGTCCAAGCTCGACAACCTCGCGGACCCCAAGACAGCCGAATCGGTCAAAAACATCCTTCTCAAAGAATTCCCGGACATGATCCGGGACGCCCTCAAAGGCACCGAGCGGATTCAGAAGATAGTCAGCGGCATCAAGCATTACGCGCATATGGGAAGCGATTCTTTCGACGAGGACGTGGACATCCGCGAGGTGATAACGCAGACGATAAACCTCGTGCGCGCAAAGCTTCGCAAAGACATCGTCATAACGGAAAATTACCTTAACATCAAAGAGATCAAGGGCCATTTCTCCAAGCTCGAACAGGTTTTCGTGAACCTGCTCATCAACGCCGCCGACGCCATCAACGACAAAATGGTCAAGCTCAAAACCGGCGGGGACAGGGATTACAGGGGCCTGATAGACGTTTCGGCGACGGTGATTGACGGTGACGAGTATGAAGGAGGGCAGTCGCCCGATTACCTTATCCTCACCTTCTTCGACAACGGCGGAGGCATACCCGACAACAAAATCACCAAGGTGTTCGACCCGTTTTTCACCACGAAACCGGTGGGTGTGGGAACCGGCCTGGGCCTGTACATCTGCTACGAGATAATAAAACAACACGGCGGCGAGATAACCGTGCAGAGCGATCCCGAAGAGGGAACCGCGTTCATAATCAGGCTTCCGGTGGTGGGGGCGGTAAAGCCGGGACAGGAGCAACCTCAGGAACCAAGGCAATGAAACCTTGACGGGGTGTTGCCCTGATGCCGCAGTCCGGGGTGTTATTGTGCATTTGCAGGGCGAAGTGAAGGCGCCATCCTTTTCCCTCCCCTTAGAAAGGGGAGGTGGTGCCCTTCGAGGGACTCAGGGTAAA
>JADGAO010000039.1 GCA_015231995.1 Nitrospinota bacterium
ATGTAGCTCTCTGAGCTTCGGGGTTAAAGTTGGGTTCACGATGTTTGGGGTGTTCTTCGGCCCACCGCGCCCTACACTCCCCTGTGGCTAAACCGCGACTTTAGGTTATAATCTCTGATCTTAATGACTCACTCCGGTAGATAAAGACAGTGAAAAAGGCTTTAATAACGGGCATAACGGGCCAGGACGGCTCTTACCTGGCCGAGCTACTGCTCGAAAAAGGATACGAAGTTCACGGGATAGTCCGCAGGTCGTCGAGTTTCAACCGCGAACGGATAGACCATCTGCACAAGGATCACCACCTCAAGGGCAACAAGATCGCCCTTCATTACGGCGACGTAACCGACACGCTAAACGTCCACCGCCTGATGGGCATGTTACGGCCCGACGAGGTGTACAACCTGGCCGCGCAAAGCCATGTGGCCGTCAGCTTCGACACGCCCGAATACACCGGGCAGGCCGACGCGCTTGGCGCGTTGCGGATAGTGGACTCCATCCGCGCTCTCGGGCTTACCGACAAAACGAAGTTCTACCAGGCCTCCACCAGCGAGATGTTCGGCAAAGTGCAGGAGATCCCGCAAAGCGAAAAAACGCCGTTCTACCCGCGAAGCCCTTATGGAGCCGCCAAACTTTACGCCCACTGGATCACCGTCAACTACCGCGAGGCGTATGGGATTTTCGGTTGTTCCGGCATCCTGTTCAACCACGAATCGCCGCGCAGGGGCGAAAACTTCGTCACCCGCAAGGTCACGCTCTCGCTGGCCAACATCATCAAAGGCAAACAGGACAAACTGTATCTGGGCAACCTCAACGCAAGGCGCGACTGGGGGTACGCGAAGGATTTCGTCGAGGGGATGTGGCTGATGCTCCAGCAGGAGACGCCGGACGATTACGTGCTTGCCACGGAGAGCCAGCATAGCGTGCGGGAGTTTGTGGAATTGTCGTTCGGAATGTGCGGAATCAAGATACAGTGGGAAGGCGAGGGCGCAAACGAACGCGGAGTGGAAGCTGGCACAGGACGGGTTCTGGTGGAGATAGACCCAGCGTACATGCGCCCGGCGGAGGTGGAAACACTGCTTGGCGACGCGAGCAAAGCTCACAGGAACCTTGGCTGGAAGCCTGCGACCACGTTTGAAGAGCTTGTGCGGATGATGGTGAAGGCCGACCTGGAACGCGCCGGACTGGATCCCGCCAAGACAATGAAAGCCTGACGCGGAAACCCGACGATGGACAGCGCTATTCTTAATCAAGCCATCGCCGCCGCGCTGAAAGTCGCCCGGGAAGAGTCCGCCGCTGTCGCCCGGATAGAGGCTACGATAAAATCGCCGGCTTTCGAAAAAGCCGTCCGGCTATGTTTAGAATGCGGCGGCGCGGTGTATATCATCGGCATGGGCAAATCCGGCATCGTGGGGCAGAAGATAGCGGCGACACTCTCCAGCACCGGCACACCGGCGATATACATGCATGCGGGCGACGCCCTGCACGGCGACCTCGGAGCGATCCGCGCCCGCGACGTTGTGATACTCATCTCCAAAAGCGGCGAGACGCGGGAGATATTGCAGACCCTGCCGTTTTTCAAAACGCATGGGAACCATGTCATAGCCATCACAAACGACGGCAAATCCAGCCTCGCAAAATCGGCGGACGCGCTCATCGAGATGGGCGTGGACAACGAAGCCTGCCCGATGAACCTTGCGCCGATGACGTCAACTACTGTGACGGTCGCTTTGGGCGACGCGCTCTCTGCGGCGTTGATCGTGGCAAGAGGTTTTAAACCGGAGGATTTCGCCCTGTTCCATCCCGGCGGCAAACTGGGCTGGTTGTTGACGGCCAAAGTGGCGGATATTATTTCGAGCGAGAAAAACCCGGTGTGCGCCCTTGGCGACTCCTTGCGTCAGGCTGTGGTGAAACTGGTGGAATACCGGCTTGGCGGCGTGAACGTGGTGGATGAGAGCGGCAAACTTGCCGGAGTAGTCACCGACGGCGATTTGAAACGGATAATGCTTGGCGGCGACGACGGCGCGTTAAACCGGCCTGTGCGCGAGTTCGTAAAGCTCAATCCCGTGACTATCCACAACTCCGCAACCGCCGCCGAAGCGCTCGACCTTATGGAAAAACGGGAGACCCAGATATCGGTGTTGCCCGTTGTTGACGATGGAGGACGGCCTGTGGGGTTGTTGAGGATACATGATGTGATACGGTCGCATTTGTGAGTTGGTTTTCTTTCAAATAAATCCACCTCACGCCCAAGTTTGCATTTGTTATGTGTTTCCCATTTTTTTTACAACTCAACCTTATTCGTCATACGAATCCGAACTCTATACCGGATTCCGAAATTGAAAGCCCTTTGACTTCTAGTTTTTTGTTTTTTTCGAGATTCTTCACGGAGTTTACCCTGAGTCTGCGAAGGGCTACGCTCCGTTCAGAATGACAAGCAAGTAGCTGTCATTGCGAGCGATAGCGAAGCAATCTGTCTTCAACTTCGGAATCCGGGATTATGGGGTAATAAGAGATATCGAAAACAGGGAAACCGGCTGACATATCAGGAGACCCCTGATATGTCAGAATACAACGCTCTTCACAGCATCATCCCCGCCATCAACCCTCATCGCGGTCACAGCTTAAACACGCATATTATCAATTGGATACAATATATCTCGGCATTAGTGACAGCCTTGGCTCACATCGTGCAGTTATATAAAAGGTGAGAGAAATGAACAGGAAGGCTGGAAAGCGGCGCTATTACTAATCCGGGCTCTAAATAGTTTGCATGTCGCAAGCATACGACTGCCTGCTATTTAGAGCTCTGGGTTATAACTTATATTAAGTTAAGGCAGATATTTTTACGCTGTAGGTGCATATGACCTTTACCGTTTCACTGACCGAACTTTCCGTGTTTATAATCGCCATCGCCTTCTTGATGCTGGCTGTATCCGCCATTCCTGCATTGATCCAGCTCCGGCAGACTGCCAGGACGCTTGAAGCGTTTTCTCAGGATGGAAAAAGGTTCCTTGCGGATATCAAGGAGATAACGCATAAGGTGAACGGCCAGGTAAGCGATATGGAGGAATCCGTAACCAAGTTAAGAAATGTAACCATAAAAGCAATAGGCATTGCAGAAGTTGCTGTGGACGCTATCAAGGATCCTGTAATAAAGATTGCCGGTTTAGTGGCTGTCTTAACGCTGGGATTAAAACACTTAAGAAAAAGGGGATAAAGAAAATGAGCGGGAATGGACATTCAGGCGGGACGAACACCATATTAGGCGTTTTACTTGGCGGCGCGATTGGGGCTGGACTTGCCTTGATGTATGCGCCTGCGTCAGGGAAAGAAACAAGGAAGCATATTAGAGACGGCGCAGAGAGAGCGAAAAATTGGACAAAGGAAGAATATGAGGCCGCCATGGAAGAGATAGAGGAGCGTCTTGAAGCCATGAAAAGCTCCGTGAATGCAAAATGGCGGTCTTAACGCTGGGATTAAAACACTTAAGAAAAAGGGGATAAAGAAAATGTGCGGGAATGGACATTCGGGCGGGACGAACACCATATTTGGCGTTTTACTTGGCGGCGCGATTGGGGTCGCCCTTGCCTTGCTGTATGCGCCTGCGTCAGGAGAAGAAACAAGGAAGCGTATTAGAGACGGCGCAGAGAGAGCGAAAATGCGGACAAAGGAAGAATATGAGGCCGCCCTGGAAGAGATAGAGGAGCGTCTTGAAGCCATGAAAAGCTCCGTGAATGAAACGAAGGACGAGGTAAGGGTTGCCTATGAGGCGGGAAAAGAGGCGTACCGTAAAGAAAAGGCTAAGCACCAGGAAGCTTGAATACAATTGAGCCGGGAGGGGGATATTCCACCTCCCGGATTTCAGCTTACCAGCAATTTCATTTTATCTCGTTAACTACCAGGGGTTCCATTTGTAATTGACCTGTTTCAAAACCCTCAATGCTGTTTTTAAATGGTTTGCCGCAGGCGCAAATAAAGCAAATCCAAATCCTTAATCCAAACAATCACTCCAGCAACACGCTCTCTTCCCCCAACAACTCCTCCGCCGCGCCTATGAATTCCCGCGACGGGTTCACGTTCAGCCCGCTCGTCCGCATGGAGACTTCCCCGCGCCCCGGGACGATGAAATGAAGCGACACGGGGCATTTGCCTTTGTGTTGCTCCATCAACTTGCGTAAATCCATCAATGTCTCTTTCTCCAGTCCCGGCGTTGACACCGTTATCCTCACGCCGTTTGTGAACCTGGCCTTGGCTGTCTCGAAATCCATGACCTCTTCAGCGTTCACCTTGACGCTTCCCTCGTCGTCCACCTTGGCGATGCCTTTGATGAAGACCGGATCGTCCTGCTCGAGCAGATTGACGCATTGGGAATAGACTTTCGGGAAAACGATTATCTCCGCCACGCCGTGCAAATCTTCCAGCGTCAGGAAGGCCATCATCTCGCCCTTCTTTGTGCTCTGCGTCTTTTTGGCGATGACCACCCCGCCCAACCTCACCTCGGTGTCGTGCGCGGCGTTCTCCAGATTGGACGTGTTGAAGTTGGACAACAGCTTCAGGTCGTGCGCTTTCTCGTTCAACGGATGGCCGGAGATGTAAAATCCCAACGCCTCTTTTTCATGCGCCAGCCGCTCTTTTTCCGGCCATTCGAGAATTTTTTTGCCGTTGCCTTGCGTGGCCGCCGGACTCTCCGCCGGGGCCAGCGCGCCGAACATGCTGAACTGGCCAACCTCCCTGTCGCGCTGTGTCTTTTGCGCGGAAGCCACGGTCTCCTCCAACGTGGCGAGCAATGCGGCGCGTGGGACGGCGAACGAATCGAACGCTCCGCATTTGACCAGCGCCTCTAACGCCCGTTTGTTGACCGACTGCAAATCCACAGTCTCCGCAAAGTTCGACAGAGACGTGAAGGCTCCGTGTTTGTCCCGCGCTTCGATGATAGCCGCAACGCACGATTCGCCAATCCCCTTGACCGCCGCAAGCCCGAACCGTATCCCTTCCGGCGTCACGGTAAAGTCGGACATGGACTCGTTGACGCTTGGCGGCAGAACTTTTATCCCCATCTCCCGCAGTTCCTGGATATAGCGGATCACCTTGTCGGTGTTGCCCATTTCCGAGGTGATGAGGCTGGCCATATACTCCGCCGGGTGATGGGCCTTGAGGTATGCTGTCTGATAGGCGACAAGCGCGTAACAGGCGGAGTGGGATTTGTTGAACCCGTACTCGCCGAACTTTTCTATCTGCTCCCACAGCGTCGTCACCTTTTTCTTGTCGTACTTTTTGGCGACGGCGCCTTCCACGAACTTGTCGCGCAGGTTGGCCATAAGGTTGGAGTCTTTTTTACCCATCGCCTTGCGGAGCGAATCGGCCTGACCAAGCGTAAACCCGGAGAGGACGTTGGCGATTTTCATCACCTGTTCCTGATAGACGATAACTCCGTACGTCTCCTTGATGATCGGCCCGAGGTCCGGGAACACAAGCTCCACCTTCTCGTTGCCATGTTTCCTGCGGACGTACTGATCGGCCATGCCGGAGTTTATCGGGCCAGGACGATACAGGGCGACGAGGGCGATGATGTCGAAGAAATCCGTCGGCTTCATCTTGCGGATCAAATCTCTCATCCCCGACGATTCGAGCTGGAACACGCCGGAGGTGCGCGCAGAAGCCAAGAGTTGATAAGTCTGCTTGTCGTCGAGCGGGATCATCTCCAGGTCGAACGCCGGGTCTTTTTTGGCGCGGACGGTCTTCACTGTGTTGTCCATGACGGTGAGCGTGCGCAGACCCAGGAAGTCCATCTTCAACAATCCCAGCTTTTCGATGTCGGTCATCTGGTACTGGGTGATGACATCCTCGCCGGATTTGTACAACGGCATGTACGTAGTCAACGGCTCCGGGCTTATCACGACGCCGGCCGCATGGGTGGAGGCGTGACGGGCCGTCCCCTCCAGCGTGCGCGACAGGATGAGAAGCCGCTCCACCTGCTCGTTTTCGTCGGCCTGCTTTTTAAGGCGAGGCTCCCGCTTGAGGGCTTCGTCAATGGTCATCTTCAGGTCGTTGGGGATGAGCTTTGCGATCCTGTCCGCGTCGGCGTAGGGCAGGCCCATCACACGCGCCACGTCGCGCACCACGGCCTTGGCTTTCATCGCGCCGAACGTTATTATCTGCGCCACATGATCCGACCCGCCGTATTTGTCCCGGACGTAGTTGATAACCTCCCCGCGCCTGTCCATGCAGAAGTCTATGTCTATATCGGGCATGGATATACGTTCCGGGTTGAGGAACCGCTCGAATATCAGGCCGTACTCGATGGGGTCGAGATCGGTT
The DNA here is from genome assembly GCA_015231995.1 of Nitrospinota bacterium. Classification (GTDB taxonomy): domain Bacteria; phylum Nitrospinota_A; class UBA7883; order UBA7883; family JACRLM01; genus JADGAO01. The sequence continues at coordinate 6,319 of JADGAO010000039.1, forward strand.
ATCCGCAGGGCGTACGACACCATGGAGCCTGCCGCCGAACCCCTGCCCGGCCCGACGGGTATGCCGTTGTCGCGGGCGTGTTTTATGAAATCCCAGGTGATAAGGAAGTAGCCCGGGAAACCCATCTTGCTTATCGTCTCCAACTCCCACCGGAGCCTTTTGCGATACTCCTCTTTTTTCTCGTCGGAGAACGGTTTTCCAGCTTTGGCGGTGTTGATGAACCGGATATTAAGCCCATGATCGGCCACCTGCGCCAGATAATCGTCCACGGTGGTGTCCGACGGGATGGGAAAACGGGGAAGATGGTATTTCCCCTCGTCGAAAACGAAATTGCAGTCTTCCGTTATACGGATGGTGTTGGAGATGGCCTCTGGAACATCCTTGAACAGCGCCTTCATCTCGTCGGGCGACTTGACGTAGAACTGGTCACCCTCATAACGCAGTCTGTCTTCCACCGCAAGCGTTTTGCCGGTGCCGATGCAAAGAAGCGCGTCGTGCGCCGGGGCGTCCTCGCGGTTGATGTAATGCGCATCGTTAGTGGCGACAAGCGGGATGCCCATATCCCTGGCCATCGGGATCAGGAGTTTGTTCACCTTGCGCTGGCGCTCCATCCCGTGATCCTGAAGCTCCAGATAGAACCTGCCGGGGAACGTCTGGTTATAAAAAGCCGCCGCTTCCCGCGCCTGCGCCTCGTTGCCGGAGGCGAGGTTTTTGGCGACCTCCCCATGCAGGCAGGCGGACAGGGCGATAAGGCCGTCGGAATGAGCCGCCAGAAGCTCTCTATCCACCCGTGGCTTGTAATGGAAACCTTCCATAAACCCAGCCGTGACAAGTTTGCAGAGGTTCTGGTAGCCCTTTTTGTTCTGCGCGAGAAGCACCAGATGATGATACCGCTCCACATGCTGGTCGGACGAAGTCGCCCCCTTCTCGAACCTCGACCCTGGGGCTATGTATATCTCGCACCCAATGATGGGTTTGACCCCTTTTTTGCGGGCCATGTTGTAGAACTCCACCGCGCCGAACATCACGCCGTGGTCGGTGATGGCGACTGCGGGCATGGCCATTTCGTTGACCTTGTCCAACAGCTTGTCGAAATGGATGGCCCCGTCCAGCAGGCTGTACTGGCTGTGGAGATGCAGGTGGACGAAATCGCTGTGTTTTAAAACGGTCATGGCGAAATCCCGGAAACAAACTTTTTACCCTCGCCCCTTGCGGGAGAGAGCTTGCCCTGAGTCCTTCGAAGTGGTGGCCGAAGGCCGGGTGAGGAATGTGTAAATAACCCCATACCACCCTCACCCTGCCCTCTCCCGTCAAGGGAAAGGGTAAGATGTCGGCGGCGTATCTTCAGTAATCCTCGTTTGGCAGGTCGTCCATGATGAGACGTTCCCTGCCAGAGCCTTGCCGGAACCCTCCGCCTTCTTCCTCTTCGTCGGCGTCCACCTGCTCGAGCTCCTCAAGGGGAACCATACCCTCTTCCGGCTCCTCGTCTTCCACCACCACTACAAGCGGTTTGGGAGCTTTCACCGACGGCCTTTTGGGGGCCTTGCGCTGATCCGACCCGCACTTGGGACAGAGAGGTTCGGGTTTTTGCATCGTGTAAAACTTCACACCGCAATTAAAGCAGGTGTATCTGTCGCCATATTTTGGATGAGTCATATATCGTCCAAGCCCGGTTAAGTTAAAAAATAATTTACAAGCAAACTCTCAAAACATCCCGCGGGGCCCCCCCAAAAACTCCGCCGCGCCGCCTGGCGCAGAGGCAATCGCCAGGCTTTAGCTCTTCGAGCCAGAAACACGATGTTATGTGATACCTAATGCTGGCGAAAAAGGCAACAGAATATTTCGTTTTCTACGTCCGCCATGTTGTCATTCTGAGCCCTTCGTTCCACTCAGGGTAAACTCTGCGAAGAATCTATCTAGAGAAGAATTTATTCTACTTTGATCCTTCGCTCGCCAAAGGCTCCCTCAGGATGACAAAACATTGTCATTCTGAACCCTTCGAAGGACTCAGGGTAAACTCCGCGTAGCGCAGTGAAGAATCTATCGAAAGAATGTTTTGTTCTACTTTGATCCTTCAGTCGCAAAGCTCCTTCAGGATGACAAAAAGTGGGCTTCCTCGAAAAAACACGACTCCCGCAAAATGGACGCCTACAACCTGTCCCTGTCCAGCGACCGGTACTGCACGGCCTCGCCTATATGTTCGGGCCGTATGCGTTCCACTCCGGCAAGGTCGGCTATCGTACGAGCGACTTTTAGCGCCTTCTCGTGGGCGCGGGCGGACAACCCTAGCTTCTCCACGGCGGTCTTGAGGATTGACCGGGAGGCTTCGTCCAGCTCGCAATGTTTTTTTATCTGACGGGAGTTCATCTGCGCGTTGCAGTAAACGCTCGTCCCGGTAAACCGCGCCAGTTGCGTTTTGCGCGCGGTGTTGATCCGCTCTCGTATCGCAGACGAAGGCTCCCCGCCATCCGCCCCCATCATCTCGCGCCATTTCACCGCCGGGGCTTCTATGTGGATGTCTATCCGGTCGAGCAGTGGGCCGGAGATTTTGCTCCGGTATTTACGGATGACATGTTCTCCGCAAAGACATTCCTTCGACGGGTCGGTGTAATAACCGCACGGACAAGGATTCATCGCCGCCGCCAGCATGAACCGGCTCGGGAACGTCACCGACATGGACGAGCGGGCTATCGTCACGTTCCCGTCTTCCAGCGGCTGGCGCATCGCCTCCAGCGCGCTTCGTTTAAACTCCGGGAACTCGTCGAGGAACAACACCCCGTTGTGCGACAACGACACCTCTCCGGGCGTGGGCGACGTGCCGCCGCCAATCAGCCCCGCGTCCGATATCGTGTGATGGGGCGAACGAAACGGCCTGCGCGTCACCAGCGCCATGTTCGCCCCAAGTTTGCCGGAGACGGAATGTATCCGCGTCGTTTCGATCGCCTCGTCAATCGTCATCTCCGGCAGTATGGTTGGAATACGTTTGGCCATCATGGATTTGCCAGACCCCGGCGGGCCGATCATCAGCGTGTTATGTCCCCCAGCCGCCGCCACTTCCAACGCCCGTTTGACATGCGCCTGACCCTTCACCTCGCTAAAATCCAGCCCGTCCCAGTCCGGTTGCTGGAACACCTCGTCCACGGAAACTTTCGTAGGCTCGATCTGCTCGTATCCGTTAAGGAACTGGATAAGTTGCGGGAGCGACTCCACCCCGATAACCTCCACTTCGGCGATAACCGCCGCTTCCCTTGCATTTTCCTTTGGCGCGATAAGGCGGGCGACGCCCTGATCCCTCGCCAGCATCGAGGCGGACAACGCGCCTTTGATCGGGCGTATCCTGCCGTCGAGCGCAAGCTCGCCGATTATCATCGTGGGAGGCGTCTCGGCTGAGACCAGGTTTTCCGCCAACAGCATGGCGACGGCGATCGGCAGGTCGAAAGTGGAGCCTTCCTTACGCAGGTCGGCTGGGGCGAGGTTGACGGTGATTCTTTTGACAGGCGCTTCGAAGCCGGAGTTTTGCAAAGCCGCCAGCACACGCTCCTGCGACTCCCGCACAGCCGCATCCGGCAGGCCCACTGTGGAATAGTTGAAGAGTCCGGGCGAGATATTGACCTCCACCTCCACTTTAAAAGCGTGGATGCCGTTTATCGCGGCGCTTAAGGTCTTGGCTACCGGCATTATCGTTTATTACCCCCGTGGAGTAATAATCCTAAGTGCGGGAGCGGATGGTGTCAAGTTCGAGATTTAATATGGGATTTATTTGTCATCCTTGCGCTGAGAGCTACATAGTCATCCTGAGCGCCGCATTGTCATTCTGAGCGCTAGCGAAGAATCTATCTAAAGAACAATTTATTCCACTTGATCCTTCAGTCGCAAAACTCCCTCAGTATGACAAAATGTCAAAATCGTTTGGTTACGCAAGGCTCCTTATCAAGGGAGCTTGGGTAAATCGTTGACCAATAATCCTACCCCCTCTCCCGCGCAACATCGCTGGAGAGAGTTGGGGTGAGGGTTTCAAACAGTATTTTTACCGCCGATGAACCACTCAAACACACGTCTGTTTTATTGGGTATCTGTTTGCGCCCCTCACCCTGCCCTCTCCCCGCAAAAACGGCGGGGAGAGGGTGAATTGAGGAGGGCGCAAAGCGATCCGCTCCTACGTCCGATATATCAACCACCACCCCACAACCATCCCCCCCCCTCCGGTGTATAATCGTAAAATCGAAAGGAAATACCAAATGATAAAAAACGTAATTCTCGCCTCGTCTTCCCCGCGAAGAAGGGAGCTTCTTGCAGAGGCGGGGGTGGAGTTCGAGATAATCGCGCCTCATGTGGACGAAACGGCGGACACAACAATCAGCCCGGAGGAAAACGCCCGAATCATCGCGGAGCGAAAAGCCGAGGCGATTTCTTCCACCCGGCGGGACAAACTCATAATCGCGGCGGACACGATGGTCGTGCTCGACGGTGAGATGATCGGCAAACCCGTGGATACGGCGGACGCGATACAGATGCTCACCAAACTCTCCGGACGCAAACACAAAGTCGTCACGGGCGTGGCGATGGCCCATGTGGAACGCGGCGTCTTGTGGTCTGGCGTGGAGACGAGCTACACATTGTTCCGCCCCATACCGCACGAGACCATCGTCGCATATGTAAAAAGCGGCGAGCCGATGGACAAGGCGGGCGCCTATGCCGTGCAGGGACAGGCGGCGGAGTGGATAGAGGGGTTCGAGGGAAGCGTCTCCAACATAATCGGGCTTCCGATGGAACTGCTCACCCGCGCCTTGCGCGACCTGGGCTACCTGCTAGAGGAAGAGCCTTCGCAATGCCGCTGATCGGACTCACCGGAGGATATGCGTCGGGCAAAAGCCTTGTCTCCGGTTTTTTCGCGGAACTTGGAGCCGTGGTTCTCGACGCGGATAAACTCGCCGTTGAAGTGGTTGAACCGGGGACGGAAGGGTTACTGAGCGTGGCGGAGCGATTCGGCCACGACGTTTTAAAAGAAGACGGGTCGCTGGACAGGAAAAAACTTGGCGCAATCGTTTTCAACAACCCCGCAAGGCTGGTGGAATTAGAAGAAATGATCCATCCGCTTATCCGCGCGCTTCTTTTTCGCCGCGCTGACAAGGCTCTGGAACGCGATCCTAAAACAGTCGTCATCGCCGACGTGGCCCTGCTCTTCGAAAAGGGGCTGTACAGCCAAATGGAAAAGACCATCGCCGTCACCTGCGATCCTGAGCAACAGGTTGAACGGGCGATGAGACGCGACTGTGTAACCGAGGCGGAAGCGAAAAAACGCGCCAGCCTGCAATGGACGATGGATAAGAAGGCCGCCATGGCCGATTATGTGGTGGATAACTCCGGCTCGCCAAAGAAAACGAAAGACCGTGTGGGTGAGATATGGAGCCTCATTTCACCATAATTGTAGAATATTTTCCGCACTAACCGTGGAATTTATTCCACACTAAATCTATTCCCGGCCCTCTTTCCGCATCCTCTTTTGCCACGCAACTTGGCCAACGCAATATCATACAATCAGATACGATTATTTCTGTTTTTGGGCACGGAATTTGTATTCCTTTAATATGTGTGACAGGCGTTAAACGCTCATAGTTGTTGAAGGTTTGGATTGTTTTAAGAGGTGTCGTCTGATGGCTGGTGAGCTTAAGGAATTAACGAAAGCCGAGCTTATAAAAAAAGCTACGAAGCTAAAGATCGTTGTTGCGGCTTCAATGTCGAAGGACGAAATCGTTTCGACTTTAAAGAAAGCGGCGCCCAAGCCAGCGCAGGCTCCAGCCAAGACTGCGAGTAAAAAGGCCGCCGCTTCGTCAAAGCCGGTAGCTGTTAAAAAAGCGGCCGTCGCCTCTAAACCAGCGGTTGCGAAAAAACCTGTCGCCGCGGCAAAACCCGTGGCGGCTCCGGCCAAACTTGTATCCGTGAAAAAACCCGTAGCCACGGCAAAGCCGGTGGCCGCGAAAAAAGATATTGCCGCCAAATCCGCGGCTGTGAAAAAGCCTGCCGCCCCGAAGCCAGCGGCTGTTCCGGCAAAGGTTGCCTTAAAGCCGGCGACAAAAGCCGTGGAAACCACGGTAGCGGAAACTACGGCGGTCAAATCCCCCGCCGCCGTCATTTCCGTTAAGTCCAAGGCGGAGCCTGTGGCCGCCGTGGTGGAAACGAAAAAACCGAAAGAAGAAAAAACGACAACCCGCAAATCCACAGCGGCGGATTCCAAAGCCGTGGACGCGGGCGAACAAGATAAGACAGGGAAGAGACTGGCGAGGAGCCGCATTCCGGCGTCCCCTACTACCCCCCTAAACGCCGGAAAGGAGCCATCCTTGGCTCCCGCCGTCTCTACCCTGTCCTTAAATACCGCCGCATTGAAAAACGGAAAGCGTAGCTGGGACATAAAAATAGACGAGAAGAAATTCTTCATCGCCGACGAGAAATACGACTATACGCAACACGGGGATCAACCCCGTCTTCCCGAACGTTACGGCGACATGCGCCTTATCGCCATGGCCCGCGACCCGTTGAAGCTGTACATCTACTGGGAACTGGACGGCGGCGGAGTGGAACGCGCCCGCGAGAAGATCGGTTGCGACTGGCCGTCGTTGAGATGGGTCATGCGCGTGTTCGACGTCACCGGGGTGGAGTTTAACGGGGGGAACGCGAACAGCTTTTTCGACGTGGAAATAAACCCGTATCTTGGAAGCGTGTACATGGACGTTGACAAGTCGGATTGCGAATACACCATCGTGATGGGTCTGAGGGACAACTCCGGCAGGTTCGAGCCGGTGGTGGCCTCCAACAAAGTCCGCACGCCGAGGGTGGAGCCTTCCAGCAGGACGGACGCGGAATGGAGCGTGCCGGAGGGCCTGTTCGCGGCCATCTACGGCATATCCGGCGGATATACGTCAACAGCGGCTGGGAGCCTGGATTCTTCAAGGTTGAGCATGCCTTTTGAGGACACATCCTCCGGGGCGGTGTCCAGTTTTGGAGGCGTCTCCAGTTTCGCCGTTTCCAGCTTTAACGTATCGAGCTTCGGCTCGTCGGAGCAGATGGCGCGCCTCAAACAGCGCAAGTTTTTCTTCTGGCTCGACTGCGAGCTTATCGTTTACGGCGGCACGGAGCCGGACGCCACAGTCCATATGATGGGCAAAAAGCTCACCCTGCGGCCAGACGGCACCTTTTCGGCCCGGTTCTCCCTGCCAGACGGCCTCTACGACATTCCGGTTACAGCCCAATCGTCCGACGGCGTGGAATTGCGGGAGATTTCTCCCACAGTGACGAGGACGACCCGGCGCAAGGAAGAGTTCCTTATATCGGAGGACGAGTGGCGCAAGAAGTGACTATTATTCCTTCCCTCCGGCCCTTTTGCCGCAGGGAAAAGGGAACTGGAAGCCACGCCCGGCCTTATAAATCCATTGTTTGAGGATTGAGGCTGTGACGAAAGGATACTTAACGCTGGTCTTGCACGCGCACCTTCCCTTCGTGCGCCACCCGGAGAGCGAAGAGTTCCTGGAAGAAGACTGGCTTTTCGAGGCCATTAACGAAACCTATATACCCCTCCTGACTGTGTTCGAGGGGTTCAAGCGAGACGGCATCCCCTTCCATCTGTCCATGACGCTATCTCCCACTCTTATCTCCATGCTCAAAGACCCTCTTCTGCAGGAACGGTATTTAAAGAGGCTCGACAAGCTCATCGAACTGGCGGGGTTGGAGGTGGAGCGGACATCGTTCGACCCGAAGGTCAACGATATGGCCAAGATGTACCTGTGGCGGTTCACGGAGGCCAAAGAGCTTTTCCAGAACCGGTACGGCGGCGACCTGGTGAACGCTTTCAAATTGTTCCAGGACGACGGGAGCATCGAGATAATCACATGCGCGGCTACCCACGGTTACTTGCCGCTATTGGCCGTCAACGAGAAGGCCGTCAGGGCGCAGATATCCACCGCATGCAGGCAGTACGAAAAAGTTTTTGGCAGGCCGGCGCGTGGGATATGGCTTCCTGAATGCGGATACCAGCCTGAGTTCGATAACTATCTCAAGGAAGAAGGGCTTATCTTTTTCTTCACCGACGCGCACGGGGTTTTGCACGCCGAACCGCGTCCGCGTTATGGCGTGTTCGCGCCGATATACACAAAGAACGGGCTGGCGGTGTTCGGGCGTGATGTGGAGTCGTCCCGGCAGGTCTGGTCGGCCACGGAAGGATATCCGGGCGACCCTGTTTACCGGGACTTTTACAGGGACATAGGTTTCGACCTGGAGCTTGACTACATCAAGCCGTTCATCCAGCCAAACGGCCTTCGCAAGATGATCGGCGTCAAGTATTACCGCATCACCAGCAGGGACGCCCCGGACAAGGAGATTTACTCGCTGTCCGACGCGTTGCGGCGCGCATCCGAACATGCGGACGACTTCATCCGCAGAAGGCTCGATCAGATAGGGCGGCTTGAAGGGCTGATAGACCGCCCGCCGCTGATCGTTGCCCCGTACGACGCGGAGCTTTTCGGTCACTGGTGGTTCGAGGGTCCGGAGTTTCTCAACTTCGTCATCCGCAAGATGAGCATGTTAAAGGACAGGATCGAGACGATAACCCCGAACGAGTATCTGAAACTGTACCCGGTCAACCAGGTCGCCGCGCCATCCGCGTCGTCGTGGGGACACAAGGGATACTCCGAGGTGTGGCTCGACGAGAGCAACGACTGGATATACCGCCACCTTCACAAGTCCGCCGACAGGATGGTGAACATCGCCACAACGTTCGCAGGCGCCCAGGGAATGCAGGAACGCGCGTTGAACCAGGCCGCGCGGGAGCTATTGCTTGCGCAAAGCTCCGACTGGGCGTTCATAATGAAAACCGGCGCCATGTCGCAATACGCGGAAAAGAGGACAAAAGAACATCTTCTGCGGTTCAACCATCTTTACGAGCAGATATCCAAAGAGGCGGTGGACGAAACGTACCTCGCCGAACTGGAAGGCAAAGATAACATATTCCCCGACATAGATTTCCGCGTTTACGCCGAGCACAAGGCGGAAGCGTAGCCACCACACTTTCGCAATATTGTCATTCTGAGCAACGCATTGTCATTCTAAACCCTTCGAAGGACTCAGGGTAAACTCCGCGTAGCGAAGTGAAGAATCTATCAGAGTTTGTCATTCTGAGCCCAGCGAAGAATCTATCAAAAGAATAATTTATTCTACTTTGATCCTTCGGTCGCAAAGCTCCCTCAGGATGACAAAAAGAGGGATATCTCAGCAATCCTGATCCTTCGGTCGCCAACGCTCCTTCAGGATGACAAAATATGGAAATCGTTTGATTACGCGAAGAACTCACCGGCGAGCTAACGTCTCACCTTATCATCACGCCGGTAAGAAACCTCCCCGTCACTTTCCCGTCTTTGCGATATGAAAAAAACGACCGGTTTTCGCAAGAGGCGCATATCCCGCAATCCGTGACGTTTTCAGGTTTCACTCCGGCGGATACGAGCTGGCGCATATTGGCTCCAACAATGTCCAGATGTCTTCCGTCAGCGCCGCCGCAACATGAGTCAAACCGCTTAGCCGTATCCTCGTCCACCTCGTAGCAACATCGCCGTATCCCCGGCCCGATAGCCGCCGCCAAACTTGACGGGTCGCAGTTGAAACGTGCGGCCAGCAGGGCGATGGCCTTTGCGGTTATTCCAAGCTCCGTGCTACGCCTCCCTGCGTGAATCACGCAGGCGGCGGCTCCCGATGGGTTAACAATGATTATCGGCAGGCAGTCCGCAGTGCGCACTCCAACTGCGATACCGGGCGTGGCGACGATAACAGCGTCCGCCTCAACCTCTCCAGGCGTCCCGCCACCGTCCACGATAGCGATTGTGTCCTGATGAACCTGCCGTGGAGTCCACAACTTTTCGATTCCCATGGCGCGATTGATACGCGCAAGGTTTTCGCGGACGTTTGCCGGGTTGTCGCCGCCGTTAGAGTCGGTGTTTAACGAGTCGTATGGCGCGGGGCTTACGCCGCCGTTTCTGCCTGTGACGAAATTGAGAAAACGGGATTCGCTAAACCCATCGAACGTGTATATTTCCGGCTCCACGCCGTTTATGCGTTTAAACAATCTTTTTCTCCGTGAAACATACGCCGTCAAAACTACCGCACCGCCTGCACTCTTCGCCTGGCGGGGGGCATTCCGGCGTGACTTTCCCTGCGAGGCTTTTGCCCATCTCTTTTTCAAGGTAGCCTTCGCGCAGACCGTGGTCAATAAACGACCAGGGAAGAGTCTCCCCGTCCGGTTTTCTCCGATCCGTAAAAAATGCCGGGTCAACAGCCGATTTTCGCATTGCGGCTCTCCAATCGCCGTCCGTCTCGTATGCTGTTTGCAGAATGTCCGCAACCCTTCTGTCACCGACGGATAGAAGAGCGTGAACATAACTTGTCCGGGCAGAGCCTGTGTGGACTGTGACGTTTGGAATTGCCCGCAGAGTGCGTGTGACGGCGCGGAGTTTTTTCTCCAGAATTTTCACGCCGCCAAAAGGCTCCCGTTCAAAAGGTGTTGCCGGTTTGGGGACGAACGCATCCACGCCGACGGTGATGGAGCCGAGCGTCCCGCGTTCCCGCGATGTATCTACGATGGCGAGCCGTATTTTTTCCACAAGTGCGGGGATCATCGTCACGTCCTCGTCCGTCTCCCCCGGCAGGCCGATGAGGAAGTAGAGTTTCAGGTTGAACGGCCCTGCTCGCCCGATCATGCGGACGGCATTGAGTATCGTCTCCTCCGGCAAAACTTTGTTGACCTTCATCCGCAGGCTTTCGGAGCCGGCCTCCGGCGCGACGGTGACTGTGTGGAGGCCGCCTTTTGCAAGGTTGGCGAGCAGGGTGTCCGTAAGCTTGTCGAGCCGCAGGGACGAGACGGAGAAGTCGCCGCCCCGTTCCACGATGTATCCGAAAATCTTTTCGATCTCCGGGTGATCGCCCACCGCCGACCCCAACAGGCCGATGCGTCCCTTGAGCTTCAATCCACGTTCGATGGCTGAGAGTATCGCGTCGGTATTCGTGTGTCGTGTGGGGCGGTAGACGTAACCTGCGGCGCAGAACCGGCAATGCTTCCCGCATCCTTTGCCGACCTCGACAAGGTACATCCCCCCGAAAACCGTATCGTCCGTCTGGATGACGCTTTCGTTTGGGTGTTGGGCGAAATCCCTGTTCCATCCCCGTTCAACTCTTGGCGGGAAACCATCGGCGGTTTCGTATCTCGCAATCGCGCCGTCATCTCCATAAACCGGAGCGTACGCGGAAGGGATGTAAACACCCGGAATTTGCGCGAACGATTTATAGTTACGCAGTCCGTCACGGAGCAGGGCCTCCACAAGCTTATCAATAACACCCTCCGCCTCGCCGATCACGGCCACGTCAATGAAAGGGGCGACAGGTTCCGGGTTGAGCGTGACGGATATTCCACCGGCGATAATTAGCGGGTCGTTTTTCCCTCTATCGCGCAACGGGATATGGGTTGTGTCGAGAACCCTGAGGACGTTTATCAAGTCCGCCTCGAACGTGATGGAGAATGCGATCACGTCGAATTCGTCTATCGGGGTTTGCGACTCGATGGTGACGATGGGGTAATTATTGGCTTTGTTCCGGTTTCTTCCGGCAGGCTCGACAAAAGCCCGTTCGCAAACCACATCGTCATGGATGTTGAGCAAGGCTTGAACCTTAAGGAATCCCAGGTTGCTCATGCCAATCTCGTAAGAGTTCGGATAGACCAGCGCTATTTTGAGCCGTCCGGCGTGATCTTTGACGACGGTTCCACGCTCACGCTCAAGGCGGGCGCGGGCGATTTGTCTGGCCTGTTTCAGCGTGGAGCTTTTGGAAGCTCCAGATGAGGCTCTCAATACTCGCCCCCCTTAGAAAGGGGGGCCGCAACGAAGTTGCGAGGGGGTTTAATTAGCCCCCTGACAAGGGGGCAGTGAGC
>JADGAO010000003.1:0-9329 GCA_015231995.1 Nitrospinota bacterium
TAAGTTGAACTTCAAGCTCTGTGAAGCGTTTCTTTATCTGTTCGAGTACAGGCATTTTGGCTCCAGTATCGCTAAAAGTGACGAAGTGTTTGTAATAATATCATAATGGTAATAATGAGGCAGGGTCGTGTTCTGTTGAATCATGATCCTGAAGATATGGCAAGATTCTTCGCTATCGCTCAGAATGACAATGTTGAGAACGCAATGGATTCTGCAAAGGTCTCCTTATCAGGGGAGCAAGCGCCCGGCTTTCAGCCGCTAATCTCTTCATGCAAAAACGGCGGGGTGAAGAACACCCACGCCGAGCATTTGGGAGGCAGTCCCAAGGAGGGGAGGGGGAGTGTGGGAGGTAGACGGTGGAGATCGGCAAACATCCGCCGGGGCGGGTTTTAGTTAATCGCCGCTACAAGCCAGGGCAATCCTATTTCTTCTTCCCGCTCTTGCCCGGCGCAGGGTCGTACAGCCCCATCCCTCCGTCGCCAGCGATTAACAGCAGGCCGCCTCTGTCGAAAAGGTTTACGATGAGCGGTTTGTCCCGGAACTCCCCCGCTTCTTTTATGTCCAGTTCGCTAAACCCGGTTTTGATGAAAATGACGTAGGCCCTCGTGAAACCTCCCTGTGTTTTCACAGTGCCAAGCAGACGGCCACCGCCTTCTTCACCAAGCAGTCTTACCGTGTCCATCGCAGGGGCGGCGAACGTGGCCTGTATCCGGCCCGACGCGCCGTCGGCCAAAAGAAGCTTGCCCTGCATCGGACACGAGAGGGCGATCAGCTTTTTCACAATCCCGACGCAGACGCATCCGGCGGGGTACTCGAACGCGATGGCCCCGTCGCTTGCCCGCACCGCCATCTGACGGGCGTAGTAAAGCTCGCCGGAGCGCGACTCATCCGTGGCGAAACTCAACCTGCGCGCAAGCGTCCACTCCCGCCCTTTCCCACGCGGGAAATAGGCGAGCTTAGTCCAACCGCGTCCGGCGAAAACATGCGCCTCCGCCGGACCGCTCGTGGCGGGCGTTCCCTGAATCTCTCCAATCGCCGCGCCAGTCTTCGCGTCGAACACGACGGAGCCTTTTCCCTTCACCTCCGCTATGAACGCCTCTCCCGCAGGGGTGAGGGAGGCTACCTTCCCTCCCGCGTCAACGCTCCAAATCTTTTTGCCTGTCCGCGAAAACGCGGCGATCTTGCCGTTATCGGCTATCGCAAGGCTTGCCGACGTAAGAGCGGGAGAAACGCCGGAGAATCTTTCCAGCGGCGCCGTCCACACGATGGCCCCATCCTTCGGCGATACGAACCCGATCACCTGGGAGTTTTCTTTTTTACCGGTGAAGAGGTAGTGACCGGAGGAGGTGTCCGCGTAAACGCCCTGCGCTTTGACTCCGTCAACCTTCCATACAACCGCGCCTGTCTCGATATCAATCCCGGTCAGCGCGCCTCCGGTGAGGCCCGCCGCAACGCTACCGCCGTTATACGCGGCCATCGTCACGCCGTTTATCTTCCATTTTGCGTCAAGCGCCACACGGCCAAGCGGGGCCATTCCGCCGAACGCCCTGCCGAATATGGAGGCGGCCTTGTCCGCGCCTCCATTCTTGAGGGCCAATCCGCAAACTATCAGGGCCAGGGCAAGGGCAACGGCGCCCATCTTCTCCTTTACGTCCGAAGAGCGCGTAAGGACGATCGTGCCGGCGATGCGGTCGTGAACCCCGCGCCTGTCCAGGCTACGCAACGCAGGCAGGTATCCGATGGCCGGTATGAAGGTGAACATGGAGAGGAACAGATAACCCGTCCGCGCAAGAGCCGATTGAGGCTGGGGGATTTCGCCGGTCTCCACATCCACCACGGCCACGCCAAAAAGCCGCTGGAGCGGCGTCGCCCCCCACGCGACCATCGGGATGGTGAAGTAGGCGATGAACGTCATCGCCGCGATGAACTGGAACGCGACGATGGAGCCTGCCGACGTTCCAGCCGGAAGCAGGGCTGTTAGGATAGCCACAAGTCCCACAACCTCCGCCACCTTAATGGCGGCGCGCTGGAAAAATCCCGCAGGGGTCAGTTCGCCGGAAATGTCGAATGGAAGCGAGCTGTCCTGAGTCTCTTTTGGCGCACACGATTTGCAGACGGTTTTTCCGCCCGCTCTCTGCCCGCAGGCAAGGCAGAGAGGTTTTGAACATACGGAACAAAGCGACACGGCCATCGAGGCGGCGTGGTAATGGCATTGCGTGACTGTTTGAGGTTTGCCGGATTTTGCGGACGTCTCTTTTTCCTCACCCTTTACTTTGACGATCAGCCGCCCGGACTCGGCGTTGTCGAACATGCTTTCGCGCCAGTCGGCGATGATGGCCACGAAATCCTTGAGGCTGAACTTCAACCCACGCCTGTTTTTTTCCGGCGAACGGTACTCCATCGCCGACATCAATTCCGCAACGCTCGCGCCGGGCAGGCGATGGGTCGTCTTGCCGGGATTGTCGAGCCAGTCGAAAGCCCTGTTGGTCACGGCGATAGCCTTGTCCCCTATCGGCGAGGAGGCGATGATCTCCATGTCCATTTTCCCGCCGGGTTCGAACGTGGCGATGGCGTAGAGCTTTTTATCTTTGTTGGCGAACAGGCGCTCGAACACGCCGGGCGTGACGGACTGCACGGCCCTGTCCATCACCGGTATGAACTCATGATCCCTCAACCCCGCCGTGACGCTCTTGAGCAGGTTTTTGGAGACAGCCGACTCTTCCGCGAGGTTGGCTTTCCTATATCGTAAGAGGCGGCCCCTTAAAATGGGGATCGCTCGCGGTTTGCGTAACAGCCTGGCTATCGCGATATCCAGAGTCGCGGAAACCTGCGCCAACGCGCCGCTTTTGCCCATGAAACGGGCCAGCGCCAGCGCCGCTTCTTTGGCGGGAAGGCGGTTAAGGTCCAGGCCGAACGTCTTGCCCTCATACGGGTCTTCCGCATGTTCAATCAGGGCCGTCCCGCACGCGCCGCATTTTGCGCCTGGCTTCACGCCCTCGTTGACCAACCCGCACCGTGAGCAGGCCAGTTCCTGCTGGCTCACAACGCCACCCCCGAAACGAAATGGTAGAACACCGCCACGACATACGCCGGGTACAGGACAACCGCCGTAAATCCGAAAAACGCCGCCACCGCAATCAGCGCCACTCCTGCGATCCCGTATACGCCCAGCGGTTTTGAGGCCAACCCCGGCATGGCGGCTTTCAACAACCATCCGCCGTCCAGCGGCGAAATGGGGATCAGGTTGAAGGCGGCGATAAGCAAGTTGACCACGGAGCCGAGCGCGCAAAGCTCCAGAGCCACGAACCAGAACGATTCGGAAACGTCGCCGCCGCCCGCCGTTATCGGGGCCGACAGGTCGGACGTGAACCGGATATAAACATCCGGGTAGAGGCCGTTATGCGCCACAGCAAAGGCCATGAACGCCGTGAACATAAGATATGAAAACGCGAAACTGGCAAACGGCCCGGCCCCGGCGGTTATCGCGACGCCGCGCGGCTGGCGATCCATCTTGAGAGGATCGAATGGAACCGACTTGGCCCAGCCGAACGCCACGCCGACCCCGATCCATGCGATAACGGGGACGACGAGGCTTCCGATAAAAGAAAAATGGCTCAACGGGTTTAGCGTAAGCCTGCCGGATTTTAGCGCAGTGTCGTCGCCCACCCAGAGCGCGGCCAGCCCGTGGCCCATCTCGTGAACCACGACTCCGAGCCAGACCGTGTAAAAAAGCATGGCGTATAAAAGCCATTCGGCGGCGGCGGATTCCGGCCCGGCGAAAAACCGGATCGCGACGAAAACCAGCGGGACAACGAGCCATGCCGATGCGAGAGCTTTTGATTTCTCGTCCGCCGATGCGATCAACCCGGCTATCGTAAGGATGATCGAAGGCCTGGCCTTTTCCGGCTGGGCGGGAGCGGCCTTTTTTTCATCCTCCTGCATCTGCGTTTTTGCGATATTCAGCAGGAGCTTTGCGTGCTCTGCGCCGGGGTCTAGCTCGATGAGTTTTCGCAGGACGGCTTCGCCCATGTCGTAACGTTTGCGCTGTAAATGAAGCATTCCGACTTTCAGCAGAGCCTCGCGGTTCTCCGGCTCCACCTCCAGTATTTTGCTCCATGCGGCCAGGGCCTCGTACTGCATGTTGGCGCGGGACGACGCCCCGGCGAGCGTGGCCAGTATGTCAACGCGCGAAGGAGACCTGTCAACGGCGGCCCGGAGCATGGTTACGGCCTGGCTGAAATTTTTCCGGTCGGCAAGGGCAAGCCCTTCCTTTAGCAACTCGTCGGCCTCCCTGTTTCTTTCCGCGTCGGTTTTTTGCGGTTTGAGCGGGGCGACGGCTTGAGGCGGGGGTGACGAGGGTGGGGGGGATTCCACATACGAGTTTTTACATCGGGCGCAGACTATTGTTATGGATCCGTCCGGCGCGGGCGTTTGCGCCACACTCACCGAACCAGAGCCGCAGTATCGGCATATCCTAGTCGTATCTGCCACGACGACCTCCATCACCAGCGCCTATCGTAGCCAACGGCGGGGAATTGTTCAAGGACGCGTTTTAAACGGGGCGATGGCCGAACGGCGAAAACAGGCATTCTGGGGATCCGTATTGTCATTCTGAACGTAATGTCATTCTGAGCGCCAGCGAAGAACCCATCAAATCGAATGTTCAATTCTACTTTGATCCTTCGGTCGAGGACTCCATCAGGATGACGACAACGTGTCATTCTGAACGGAGCGTAGCGAAGTGAAGAATCTATCTAACTAGATACTTCGGTCGCAAGGCTCCATCAGGATGACAATGTAGATCAATCGCCTGCTGTAAATAAACGCCTCATCCTGCTACCATATCCTTCATGGTGGCGGTGAGAACGGGGATTGATCTTTGCGATCCCGAAAGGATAAAACGGGCGGTGGAACGTCACGGCGAGAAGTTTCTTGCGCACGTCTTCACGCCGGGGGAAATCAAATACTGTTCCTCGTTTGCCGACTCCAGCCTGTCGTACGCCGCGAGGTTCGCCGCCAAAGAAGCGGTGATGAAGACGCTTGGCGCGGGCATCGGGAAAATATCGTTCACGGAAATAGAAGTCGTCTCCGACGAGGAGGGCAGGCCACGGGCTATCCTGCGCGGCAAGGCGAAAGCTATCGCGGAACGATTGGACGTAACATCCCTGGACATATCGCTGACCCATGTCCGGGGGATGTGCTCTGCGAGCGCCGTGGCGCTGATAGGCGGCGGTGGCGCTATAATGCCCGCTGACAACCAATAACGCTCAAAGCGCAGGAAAAAATTTTTTGAAAAACGAAGCAAGCTCCGTGTCGGCCCGGAAGTTCCGGCCCCGCACGTTTTCGGAGATAATCGGGCAGGCGCACATATCCCGCGCCCTCTCGCACGCGCTCGAATCCAAAAGGATCGCCCACGGCTACCTTTTTTCCGGCACGCGCGGGGTGGGCAAGACCACGACGGCGCGGATATTGGCCAAGGCGCTCAACTGCGTGAACGGCCCCACCGCCACGCCATGCCTTGCGTGCGGCAACTGCAAGGATATCGCGGCCGGCTCGTCGATGGACGTTATCGAGATAGACGGAGCGTCCAACAACGGCGTGGACAACATCCGCGAGCTCAGGGAGAATGCGAAGTTCTCCCCCACAAGTTCACGCTACAAAATTTACATCATTGACGAGGTCCATCAGATAAGCAAGTCGGCGTTTAACGCGCTCCTCAAGACTCTCGAAGAGCCGCCGCCGCACGTCGTTTTCATTTTTGCGACGACGGAGCTTAACAAGGTGCCGGACACCATCGTCTCCCGTTGCCAGTGTTTCGAGTACCGCGCCATTTCTCACGCCGACATCGTGACCCAGCTGGAGATGATCTGCGCGCAAAGCGGGATAAAGGCCGCCCCGGCGGCGCTGGACATGCTGGCGCGAAGGGCTAGAGGGTCCATGCGCGACGCGCAGTCGCTTTTCGACCAGTCGGCGGCGTATGGCGGCGGGATGGTGAGCGAAGAGGATGTGAAGACGATCCTCGGTTTGACCGATCGGTCGGTTCTGTACGGCGCGATGGACGCGGCGGTGCGGGGCGACCAGGCGACCCTCTTCGATATCGCCGACAAGGTGGCCTATGCGGGGAGCGACCCTGCGTTGTTCCTCGAGGAGCTTTCGGAGCTTCTGCTTTCGGTGGTGGCGGTGAAGATGAGGCCGGACCGCGCGTCAGGCCTGCAGGAGGAAGACCGGGAGGCCATCGCCGGGTGGACGGATAAAATAACGATTGACGACGCGCAACGCTGGTTCAACGTTCTCGCCTCGACGATGGAGGAGACGCGCAGGTCGCGCACGCCGTCCATCACCCTTACGATGGGCCTGCTCAAGCTTGCGGACAAACGCGGGCTGATGAAGATAGACGACATACTTTCCCAAGTCGCGGCGGTGGAGGCGAAGGTCGAGTCGCAAATCCCGTCCGCTCCTCCGCCTGCCCCGCGCAATGAGAAGCCCATGGAGGAATGGTCGTTCCCGCTGGAGACGAACGTGGAGCCTGCTCCGGGGGAAATATCCAGGGCCGTCAGCGCCGGCGGGGACGTCGAGGGGCAGTTGATGAGAGCCTTCAAAACGGCGAGACCCATGCTGATAGGGATGCTCGAGCACGCGGAGCTTCATATAAAAGATTCGACGTACGTATTGACCGTCAACGACCATTTCAACCGGGAACAGCTGGAAAACGCCGCCACGAGAAGGTTGCTCGAGGAGGTGGCGCTCAAGACAACCGGCAAGCCGCTCCGGCAGGTCGTGTTGTTCCACGACGAAAAAAAAAAGGCTGAACAAGGCCCCGTAGCCAACCCGGAGCAGGAAGGCGCGATACGGAGGCAGTTGGCGGATTCGCCGATAATCCAGTCCGCGCTGGAGATATTCAACGCGGAGATATCGAACGTACGGGTGAAGAAGGATATAAAGCTGGGGGAGGAGGGGTAGTTTGCGAGACAAAAACGCCCGGACAGCGATTTCCAGAGTGTGTCATCCTGAGAGAGCCTTAGCGACCGAAGGATCAAAGTAGAACAAATTGTTCTTTGGATAGATTCTTCGCTGGCGCTCAGAATGACAATGCTACGAACGCTACGGCTTATGCAAAGGTCTCCTTGCTAGGGGGGGCAAAGTGGCGAGGGCGAAGGAGCCCTGGTCGGGCGACCACGGGGAAGCGTTGAGATGGAGGGAGCGGCAAAGAGTCCGGAGTGAAGAACATCCCGGACAGCGTGAAAAAAACGCGAGTTGATTTTTAACCATAACGTAACGAGGATTGGAAAATGTCGGGTGGGTTTGGGAACCTGATGCGTCAGGTTCAGCAGATGCAGAAGAAGATGGGACAGATACAGGACGAGCTCAACGATAAAACCGTGGAAGGCGAAGCCGGGCAGGGCAAGGTGAAAGCGACGGTCACGGGCGGGCTTTCGGTGAGGTCTATATCCATCGGCAAAGACGCCGTTGATCTCGAGGACATGGGAATGCTTGAAGACCTTGTGACGGTCGCGGTGAACGACGCGATCGCAAAGGCCAAAAAGATGAAGGAAGACGAGATGGGCAAGCTTACCGCCGGACTGCCAGCCAATATGCGAGGAATGCTCTAACGCGTCATGACAGGCCCGCAATCGCTAACCGACCTTGTGGAGAAACTCCGCACACTGCCCGGCGTGGGCAGAAAAACGGCCGAACGGCTGGCGTTTCACATTTTGAAGTCGTCGCGCGCCGAGGCGGAAAAACTCTCCACGGCTATCATGGACGTAAAGGACAAGGCCAAGCTCTGCTCGGTCTGTTCATCAATCACCGACAACGACCCGTGCCAGATATGCGCCGACCCGTCGCGCGACCATTCCATGATATGCGTGGTGGAGGAGGCGCACGACCTTTTCTCCATCGAGCGCGTCGGCGAATACACCGGCGTGTACCATGTGCTGATGGGGACGCTCTCCCCGCTCGACGGGGTAGGCCCGGAAGAGATACGGGTGAAGGAGTTATTGGCCCGCGTTGAAAAAGGCGGGGTAAAAGAAATAATACTTGCGACGAACCCCAACGCCGAGGGGGAGGCGACGGCGATGTACCTGGCCAAAACGCTGAAGCCGCAGGGGATCGCCGTTACCCGCATCGCTCGCGGGCTTCCGATGGGCGGCGACCTCGAATACGCCGACGAGATGACCCTCAGCAAATCGTTGAGCGGGAGGATGAGGATTTAGCCCGAATTCCGAAGTTAAAATTGGATTTTGTGGTCAATTGTAGGGGCGACCCGGTGGGCGCCCCTACGATCACCTGGCCTCTATTTTTTTGTAACTCCCTTACTTCTCCGTGAACACGCCTTTGGTTTCGGCTCCGGAGCCGAGCCTTGCGCCGTGCAGTTGGCCGCCCTTCTGCAACTCCACCGAAAAACCGTTGAGGAAAACCAGCCCTGCTGTGGCTTTCTCGAACTTCACGTCCAACACATGCCCGCCGCGTTTCCGGTCTTTCGTGAGGAAGTGCAGGTGCCATCCGGGCACGTTGACCCCCTTGGCGTAATCGGGAAACCTGAAGCCGACGAGCGTCCCTTCAACATTGTCGTACGGCAGGTGGCTCTGCGTTTTCACGATCTCCGGCAATTTGGGATACGGACGCTGATAACCGGGAACGCTCCGGGCCTTGATGTGAGCGAACAGGCCGTCTATGCGGACGGCGTAAACGATGTTTTCGGTGGGCAGTTCCTTGTCGAGCCTGGCGCATAGGGCGTTGAATCCCTCCACAGGCCCCAGCGCTATTTCCCTGTCGGGCGAGAAACTCGCCACTGTAGCGAAAGGCGTTTTGTCGCCATCATCGGCTGGAGTTGCCGTCCCGTCGAACCTTATGCGGTAGAAAACCCCGTCAACCGCCGCCATCTCCCCATCGAGTCCGTTGAACGTGCCGATACCCATGTCGCCCTGTTTCTTGAGGTCGGCGAACGTGGCGTCTCCTTCGAAGACCCCGTCCATAAGCGCGGTGAGAACGCCAATCTGAAACGCCGATTTGCCGCCATCGGCGGTTGCGGAGGGGTGCGCAGAAAGGAACGCGATCGCGGCGGCCAGGAAAAATGATCTAAACGATCCGGTCATGGCTGAAAGACTCCTGGTAGATGAAGGAAGTTTTACGGTTTCTTTTGCTTTTCTTCGAGATTCTTCACGGAGTTTACCCTGAGGCTACGCCATGCTCAAGGACAGGTTCTGCCAAAGGACTCAGAGTGACAAACACTGGCTGTCATCCTGAAGGAGCTTTGCGACTGAAGGATCAAAGTAGAACAAATCATTCTTTAGATGGATTCTTCGCGTTGCTCAGAATGACAATCCGGA
>JADGAO010000003.1:9426-36801 GCA_015231995.1 Nitrospinota bacterium
GACGTTGCCAGAATGACAACTAAATCGTTTTCCTCTACCCATCTCCCCTCACAGCCCCAACCACGCACGCCTCCACAAGTAGCGCCGCCCATGCGCCGAGACGGGCGGTTTCCATGCGCCGCTCCCCGGTGGAGACCACGAAAATCATGTCCCCGTCGTAGGGGGTGTGGCAGGGGTTGACGGCGCGGGCAAGTCCGTCGTGCGCCATCACCGCCACCCTTTTCGCGTCGGCCTTCGTCAGGAGGCAGTCGGTGACGACAACCCCTATCGCAGTGTTTCCGAATGAGGGAGCGATCGCGGGCGAGTCCAGATACGAAACGAAATTCCCGCTTGCGTCCTTCGGCCCGGCGATTATGCGCCCGGAGCCTGAATCCACGATGGCCCCGTAACTGTTGACCACCATCAACGCGCCTATGGAGACGCCGCCTTCGACGACGACGCTCCTTGAGGCAAGTCCGCCGCGAGAGCGGTTTTCTATCCCCATGTATTTTCCAACCGTCGCCCCGGCTCCTGCGCCGACGAAGCCTTCGTCCCGCGCCGGTTTTTCCGAATCCGCGCACGCCTTATATCCTTCGTCGGGGCCGGGTTTGACAGGTTCGCCCTCGGAAAGGTCGAAGATCACCGCCGCCGGGACGATCGGCACACGATGCGGGCCGACGGGGAATCCGCGCCCGCGCTCCTCCAGATATTTCCTCGCCCCGGCCGCCGTCGAAAGGCCGAACGCCGATCCGCCCGTAAGCACGATGGCGTCCACACCTCCGACGACGCACGATGGGTCGAGCAGATCGGTCTCCTGCGAGCCGGGCGCGCCGCCGGCCACATGGACGGAGGCGATCGAGGATTTATCGAAAATCACCGCAGTGACCCCAGTGCGCGCGATAGCGTCGGTGTAATGCCCCACCCGGACGCCGGAAACGTCAACGAGGCGGGAAGATTGGGAAGCGGGATTCATCGTAGATACGCCATCAAGCCAGTATTGAATTTTCCAAATGAGAATGAAAGCCTAGCCCGTCCTTTTGCTTAAGAACTGGGAGATTTTTGTGTCAGTATGCACGATGTGGTTCCTGAGCCAGTCCACAAGAAAATTTATCAGCTTTGGGGTGAAAACCTTGTGGGCCGAATCGTAATCCGTCTTTATCGCCTTGACCTGATTCATCAGGTCAATATGCTCGGCCGCATGTTGCTGATATAGGTTTTCCGGCAGGCCGATCTCTTTCATGTATTTTTCTTCGTCGGAAAAATGCGTTTCGGTGTACGTGATAAGCTCTTTGAGGAAATTTTTCATCACCAGCGCCGTGTCGCCAGATTCTATATAACCGTGCAGAACCTTAACCATCATGAAAAGCTTCTGATGCTGATGGTCTATGGACGCGATGCCGATCAGGTACTCGTCTTTCCAGTCATAAAACATTGCGTAGTCTCAACCACTGAGTATCGTTTTTGCCGCTGTCCGAGGCGTTCATCACCTCGTACTCCAAATGTAATTTCTTCGATAAGAGAAGACGGCGGGGTGAAGAACACCCCCGCCGAGAGCCCTTTTTGGAAACGCCCAGCTGGGTTTCACGGTCATAAGCGTCACGCTAAAGCCTCTCAAGGATGAAGAGCGCCATGTCGTCTTCCAGCGGGGCGCCGCCTGTGAATCCGCGGACGTCGCGCACGATGTTGTCCATCATTTCCCGTCCGGTGAAGTTGGCGCTCGATTCCATGCTTGTTATAAGGTTGGGCAGTCCGTATTGTTGGCCGCTGTCTCCCGACGCGTCCAGCAACCCGTCGGAGTAGGCCAGGAGCCTGTCCCCTTTTTCCAGGCGGATGGTTTTCTGATCCAGGTCTATCTTGTCGAACATGCCGATGATGTCGCCGTCCCCTTCGAGCCGAGTCACTTTGCCAGTCGCCTTGCTGACGACGAGCGCATGAGGATGCCCGGCGCGCACATAAGATAGCTCGCCTGTGGCGATGTCGAGCGCGCCCAGGAAGATGGTGACGAACCGGTCTTCCGGGATCATCTTGAGCAGGCTTAGGTTGAGCCGCTCCAGCGCGTCTTTCGGCGACACCTGCGGGCCGGCCAGCGAATGCAGAATCGCCTTGACCATAGAGACGATGAGCGCCGCAGACGGGCCGTGGCCGGAAACGTCGGCCATCACCACGCCGACCCTGCCGGAGCCGTAGTCGAGTATGTCGTAGAAGTCGCCCCCAAGCGAAGAGGCCGCCTCGTAGTGGGCGAAGAACTGAATCTGCTCCGGGTAGGGGATGACGGTAGGCAGTAGCGACTCCTGCACCGCCTGGGCCATCCTCAGCTCTTCCATCATGATCGCCTTGGCGGAGGCGACCTCGTCGAAAAGCTCTTTGGTGCGGAGCATGGAATTGACCCGCGCCACAAGCTCTGTCTCGTGGAACGGTTTTGTGAGGTACTCGTTGGCCCCGGCGGCCAACCCCTCCACGATGTCCTTAACATCCCCTTTTTTCGCGGTGAGAAGGATGATGGGGATATGCCGCGTGGCCTCGCTGATCTTGAGCCTGGCGGCCACTTCCAGCCCGCTCATCTCCGGCATCATCACGTCGAGTATCACCAGATCGGGGCGCTCGGATCGGGCGGCGTCCAGCCCGGCCTGGCCGTTGTAGGCCGGCAGAACCCTGTGCCCGAGCTTCTCGAGGATCATGGTCAAAAGGAATACGTTGTCCTCTATGTCGTCAACTACGAGAATATTGGCCACTGTCGCATCCCTCTTTGGTTCGGAAAAACAGCTTATCGCACGCGGCTCCTGAGCGCAACAATCTGATACTTGCGCACGGCCTTGTTGTGCTCGTCGAGCGTGGAGGAAAAATAATGCTCGCCGTTGTTCTTTGAAACGAAATAAAGGTAGTCCGCATCCGCAGGTTCCAGCGCGGCCAACAGCGACGTAAGGCCGGGATTGGCTATCGGCCCCGGAGGAAGGCCCTTGCGGGTGTATGTGTTGTAGGGCGAGTCGTAGGAGAGGTCTTTTTTCCTGATGTTTCCGTCGAAATCCGGCAGGGCGTAGATCACCGTCGGGTCGGATTGGAGGGGCATCCGTTTCTTGAGGCGGTTTGCGAAGACTGCGGCGATCAGCTTTTTTTCACTCTCCGCGCCGGTCTCCTTCTCCACGATGGAGGCCAGCGTGACAAGCTCGTGTAGCCGCTTCGGGTCTGCCATCAAATCCGGCGGCAGGGCCTTTCCAGCCTTTGCGAAAAACATTTTGAGCATCGCCGACACGGCCTCGCGCCCCTTTGTCCCTTTTGTCAGGTTGTAAGTTTCCGGGAAAAGGTAGCCCTCAGCCGATTTTTCCGTGAGGCCGAATTCGTCTAACAGGGCAGGGTCGGCCGCAGACGCCATAAACTCGTTCGCCGGAAGTATCCCGTTTTTCTCCAGCGTTTCGGCTATCTGGCGGGCTGTGAGACCCTCCGGTATTGTTATTTTATGCATGGCGGTCTTGCCTTCGACCAACGTTTTTATCACGCTGCGGATGGACGCGTTCTTTTCAAGCGTATACTCCCCCGCGCGGAGCCGCCCCCCCGCGCCAGACAGGCGAGCCTCGATTTCAAACAGCGCCCTGTTTCCTATTACCCCGGCGCCTGCCAGCCTGGCCGCCATCGCTTTGACCGAATCGCCTTTTTTTATCTCCACAAGCGCGACGCCTGCGCCTGCGTTCGGGCGCGTCACCATATCTTCATAGGTGGAAAAGGCGAATGCCGCCAATCCGACGGCGATGAAAAAAACGATGGCGAATCTCAATCAACCTCCCCGGTTTTTTTCTTGGGCCATGCGTTTGCGGAGAGCCAGCCGGAGAGTATCAATTGGGCGGCGGTCTGGTCTATTTTCTTTTTTCGTTTCATCCGGCTCATCCCGGTTTCAATCAAGAACCTCTCCGCCTCCATCGTGGTCATCCGCTCGTCCCACAACGACACTTCAAGGCCGGTGTCCGCCCGCAGTTTCTCGGCATACCTTTCGGCGGCCATCGCCCGCTCGCCCCGGCTACCGTTCATGTTAAGCGGCAGACCGACCACCAGCCGCTCGATATCGTACTCTTTCATGAACCCGCGAATCCATTCCAGGTCGGACTTGTACCCTGTGCGCTGGTGAACCCCAAGCGGCTGGGCCGTTATCCCAAGCGCGTCGCTTATGGCGGCCCCTGTGCGTTTGTCGCCCACGTCGAGCGCCATGACACGTTTCATGCGTTGTTACTCTCCAGTGACGGCGATTATCGAATCGCGCAGTATGGCCGCCATTTTCATTATCTCGGCGGTTTTGGCCGACGGCGCCGGGAAAAGCGGGATCACCCCGCCAAGCGGACGCGCCATCAGCCCTCTTAGTTTAGCCTCCTGACACACTCTTGCGCCGATTTTATCTTCCCACGGGTATGGCTCTTTGGAGGCTTTGTCTTTCACAAGTTCCACGCCGATTATAAGCCCGCGCGAACGGACGTCTCCCACATGTTTCATCTCGCGCAAACTCTCCAGCGCAGGGCGTATCGCCTCCGCCTTTTCATTGACCTGCCCCACGATGTCGCGTTCTTTTATCAGGCGCAGGCTCTCGAGCGCAAGCGCGGCTCCAAGCTGGTTGCCGGTGTATGTGTGGCCGTGGAAAAAAGTTTTGCGCTCCGCGTAATCGCCAAGGAACGCGCCGAAAACTTTTTCGGTGGCCAGCGTCGCGGCGAACGGCATTGTCCCCGACGTGATGGATTTGGAGACCGCCATTATGTCGGGCGCGACGGATTCGAGCTGGCAGGCGAACATCGAGCCAGTCCTGCCGAACCCTGTCGCAACCTCGTCGGCGATAAGAAGGACTCCGTTTTTCGCGCATGCGTCCGCCACTCTTTTAAGATAGCCGTCCGGCGCGGTGATGATCCCCGCAGGGCATTGCACGAGCGGTTCGATTATCATCGCGCAAAACGTCCCGGCGCCTTGCGACAGTTTGTCCTCCACCGCTTTGGCGCAGGCCAGGGCGCAGTCGTCGCGTTTCAAACCCATCGGGCATCGGTAACAGTAGGGGGCTGGGGCGAACTCCACGTCCATCAGCAAATCGCGGAAGGTGGAGTGGTAGAGTTCAATGCCGCCGACAGACATTGCCCCCACGGTGTCGCCGTGATACGCAGATGACAACGAGAGGAACCTGCGGCGTTTGGATCCCGGCTCCACTTGCCGCCAGTATTGGTAGCTCATCTTGATGGCCGCTTCCACTGCGGTGGAGCCGTCGTCGGAATAAAAAACCCGCGTCAAACCGTCGGGCGTGGACTGTATCAACTCTTCCGCAAATTCCACGGCGGGAATGTTGGAGTATCCAAGAAAAGTCGAGTGTGCGATCTTCCCCATCTGACGCGTGAGGGCGCGGGCAAGGCGCGGCTCGCCGTGGCCGTGGATGTTGCACCAGTAGCTGGAGAATGCGTCGAGGTATTCTTTGCCGTCCATGTCGCGCAGGGTCACGCCCTGGCCGGACTCTATCACCGTCGCAGGTTCGTTCAACCAGTCTTTCATCTGCGTGAACGGATGCCAGATGTACCTCTTGTCTTTCTCGTCAATCGCTTTGCGGCGTTCATTCGACGCGGCGGATGTCAGGCGGCGTAGTAAAGCGTCAACATCTACACTGGCTTGAAAAGCGGCGGTGACGGATTCCGCATCGTTCGCGTCCTCGATGAAAGGCAGAAGGCCAAGAACAGCCGCTCCCGCCATTTCTTCTATCAGCTTCGCATCCGGTTCGGCGCACGGGTCGTTTTTCCAACGGCTGAAAATTATTCCCATCACATCGAGGCCCAGGCTGTTTGCGGCCAATGCGGTCATGGAGGTGTGGTTGATGTGGCCCAGATACGGGTGGGTTGCGATTATCACAGGCAGGTTTAATATCCGCGCAAGGCCGCCCATCGTCATATCGCGGGTGAACGGGGTGAATATCCCACCCGCCCCTTCGACGATAACAATGTCGTGGTTTGCAGACAACGCCCGATACGCCTCGACTATTTTATCGGGATCAAGGGCTATTCCCTCTTTCATCGCGGAGTGATATGGCGATAGCGGTTCGCGCAAACAATACGGGTTCACAACGTCCGGCGCGGATTCGCAACCGGACATCCTCGCAAGATAGAGCGCGTCGCCGCAGAGCTCTCCATCCGTTGACCGGGGAGAGCCTGTCTGCGCCGGTTTCATCACCCCGACACGCAAGCCCCGCGCCCGCAACGTGGCGGACACCGCCCCGGCTATTACGGTCTTCCCGACGCCTGTGTCCACCCCGGTGATAAAAACGCCGGCGGATTTCGAACTCATCGGCTTCGAACGGCGCAAAGGTGGATGACCTGATACGTCAACCGCACGCCTTCGGGAACGGTGAAGCGCGCTCGGTACTCCTCGTCGAAACGCTTCATCACACCGCGCCTTCCAAGCCCCATTTCCGCAAGGCCACGGCTGTTCTGGACACCCTGCCGTTTGAGCGAGCGCATGATGGAGAGCGGGTCGGGGAACACCCTGGTGTAATCACGAGCAAGGTTTTGCGTTATCGCAAGCCCGGCGGATTCCAGCGAACGCAGGATACGCTCCAGCGGGGGGAAGGGATGGAAAATTGACGGGTCCGATTTTGCTCCGATACGCGCCTGAGCCGCGTCCAGAGCCTCGCGTATTTCGGCGAAAGTTTTTTCGGCCAGGATGTTGGTGAGAAACACCCCATCTTTTTTAAGGGTTCGCTCAACCTGGCGGAATCCTTCCGCAAGCTCCGGCAACCAATGGAAAACGAGATTTGAAAATACAATATCCGCCGAGCCGTTGCGAAACGGCAGGCTCTCCATATCCGCCTGAACCAGCGACGCCACTGCCCCGGTTTCTCTCAAACGCCCCTGCGTTTCTTTAAGCATCCCGCCGGAGATGTCCAACCCTACAACGGTTTTATACCGCCCGGTTCCGGCGACGTCGCGGGTAAGCTTGCCAACTCCGCATCCCAGTTCGATGGCGACGGAGCCTCGATGATCCAATGTGGCCAGGCTCTCGACCATCTGGAGGCCAAGCTCGTCCTGAAACGGCGCGCTATCGCCGTAGAAGCGGGAGCCGTGGTCGAATCCTGCGCGGACTCTTGATTTGACGATAGTGGAACGCAAAAAGGTCACTCCAACGGGCGTAAAAAACCGGCGATGATTTCGGCCACTCCGGCGGTTTGGGTAAGGTGCGGCGCATGCCCCGCCGATTCCACCGGGGCCTCCGTAATATTTTCGAAAAGGCCGCGCCACAACCTCTGGCCGCCTTTGAGCGTGATTTTATCAGCCGTACCCTGGATATTCAACACCGGCCCGTCCCACTTGAGCCCCGATACGCTCAGGTCTAGCTCCGCAATCTCTTTGAGCGTCGAAAGAAGCGCCTCTTTGTTCGGCGGGAAATTTTCGGGTATCAACAGTCTTTCTATTTTCGATTTCATGTCGTCCCGGATGATTTCGCCGGACTCGAAAAAACGCCCGATAAATTCGCGCAGGCCCACATCGTGATTGGCGGCGATCATCCGCTCCATTTTTTTCACCGCAACCGGAGGCTGGCCCACGCCGATGCTGTTCTCCAGCGCGACGAAGCGGGGAGTGGAGGCGATGAGGGTCAACGATAGCGGACGCGGCTCTTTTTGCCGGAGGCAATGGATGGCGGCGATTGTCCCGCCCATAGACCAGCCCGCAAGATGAAACCGCGTGGCCCCGACAGATTTTGCGAACTCGACGACACAGTTAGCGTATCGGTCTAGCGAGAACGGCCCCGGCTCGTCCCTCGCGTCGCCGTGCCCGGGAAAATCGAACGCGAAGGAACGTACGCCATGTTCGTTGAGCGCGGCGATGAGCGGATCGAACGCGCGGCGGGTCTGTCCCCATCCGTGCAGGAAGATGAGAGGGGAGGGGACGTTGGATAGACCGCTCAAAATGTGTCCCCCTTAGAGAGGGGCGCCTTTGCATAACTAAACGATTTCCAGAGTATGTCATCCTGAAGGAGCTTTGCGACTGAAGGATCAAAGTAGAACAAATTGTTCTTTAGATGGATTCTTCGGCTTCGCCTCAGAATGACAATGGTCGCGCTCTCAGAATAACAACGCTGACGCTCAGGATGGCAACATTTCAAAACGCGTTCCTCACAACTTCCACAACCGGTTTCCCTCCGATCATCTCCACGGACACAGCGTCAAACCTCACGCTCACTCCCTTCATCTTCCCCTTCGCAAGATACAGCTCGGCGGCTTTGCGGAGCCGTTTTACACGAGTGTGGCCGATAGCCTCCAGCGGTTTGCCGTAATCGCGGTTGGAGCGCGTCTTCACCTCCACGAACACCAGCGTTTCGCCGTCTTTGGCTATCACGTCTATCTCATGCCCATGAATTTTGTGATTGCGCGTTATGATCCTGTAACCCTTC
Source organism: Nitrospinota bacterium (assembly GCA_015231995.1). Taxonomy (GTDB): domain Bacteria; phylum Nitrospinota_A; class UBA7883; order UBA7883; family JACRLM01; genus JADGAO01. The sequence goes on from JADGAO010000003.1 coordinate 17,800, forward strand.
TCTTTAAGCGCGTTGACGGCGAGGTCTTCGCCCAAAGCTCCAAGAGTCAGATGCGCCCGTTTGCCAGACAGACGCGCCCGGGCATGGGCGACGATGTCTTTGACGCGACGGATGAGACGGCGCAGAGAGGACCCGTCCGCCATCACGCGCCGATGAGGTTGATCTGGCCGCCGGAGGCGATTGCGGCGCTTTCCACATGCTCTTTCACGCCCCGGAACGTCATGCGGTGGATTGGGCATGGGCCGTGGGTTTTGATGGCGTCCCGGTGCGACTTGGAACCATAACCTTTATGGCTGTCGAAACCGTATTGCGGGTATGTGACGGCGTGCGACTCCATTATCCTGTCCCGCGTCACTTTTGCGATGACAGAAGCGGCGGCGATGGACAACGATTTTGCGTCGCCTTTGACGATTGTCATCTGAGGGCCTGTCCACGCGGTTTTCTGGTTGCCGTCAACAAGTATCATTCCCGGCTCTTTGCCAAGCCTCTTCACCGCCGTGAGCATGGCGAGCAGGGATGCCTGCAGGATGTTGATTTTGTCTATCACGTCCGGTTCCACTACGGCCCAGCTTACGGCGAGCGCGGTTTCGTTGATGAGCGCATAAAACCCGTCGCGTTGAGCGGCGGTGAGTTGTTTGGAATCCGTCAGGCCGGGGATGGATACGCCGGAAGGGAGTATCACCGCAGAGGCCACAACAGGCCCGGCAAGCGGCCCGCGCCCGGCTTCGTCAACCCCGGCTATCATCGAATAGCCGCGTTGCTCGGCGTCTCGTTCGTATTCAAGAAGGTTGGGATTATTCATCGCTTGTTCCGTTTTCGTCGCTCGGACAGCATGGGCCTGACTTCTGGTAAGGGGAGCTTTGCATAATCAAACGATTTTCATATTTTGTCATCCTGAGGGAGGCCTCGACCGAAGGATCAAAGTAGAGTAAATTGTTCTTTAGATAGATTCTTCGCTGGCGCTCAGAATGACAATATTGCGAACGTGATGGATTATGCGAAGGTCTCCTTGCTAAGGGGAGGGAAAGGGCATGATCTCCACCCATCACATCACGCATGGCTGGAAACCGGAGACTTCACCGGCGTGCCGTCCGGCAACAGTATCGGCTCCATATAAAGATCGCGATGACTCTTCTTCAACTCCGCGATGCCGTTCATTATCTCGTTTACGATAGTGGCGGATGTCGCCTTGCTCTCCTCCATCCCGTAAAATCGGGTCAAATCCAGCGGTTTGCCGTAGACCACCGTGTAAGGTATTCCGAACCAGGGGCGCGGCCTGCCCGGCCAGAAGAACTTGTCGGTGTTTATCACCAGCGTCGGGACAATCACCGGTCTTGCGTTCTGCGCTATCCAGCCCACGGCGGGGCGGCCCGTTAGAAGGTCGCCTGTTTTGGAGCGCGTGCCTTCGGGGAAAATCATCACCTTATGGTTCCGCATGTGGCAGACGATGCGTTTCATGGATTCCAAATCGCGCGCCCTTCGTTTGACGGGGAACGCGCCCAGGGACTTCACGATGAAACCGATGACCGGTATCGTAAAAAGCTCCTCTTTGGCCACGGCCAGCACCGGGTCGAGCTTGAACGGGTTCGCCACAAAATAAGGAATCAGCGTAGTGTCCACGCCGGAGACGTGGTTTGCGGCGATCATCACGCCGCCTTCTTTTGGGATGTTCTCAAGGCCGATCTGCCTTGCGCGGTTCATCAGCCTGAAAAAGAACCATAGCAACGGGTAGATGAAAAACCGGGTCAGGAAAAAGACCCATATCATGCCGCCGGTTATCCGGTATTTTTCTTCGTCTTCTTTCGTGATTTCCAACATTTCCAATACGCCAGTGTTTTCGACAATTGTAACAGCTAACGAAGCCGGCATCATCCAAGAATGGGCGCAGGGTTGATTTCCCACCCGCCCGCCGAATACAATCACCGCTTGTCATAACCGGTTGTCGAAATGGAAAAATCCTTCACCAGGCTTGTCGAGATCATGGCCCGTCTGCGCGGCGAGGGAGGGTGCCCGTGGGATCGCGAGCAAAACCACGCCTCGCTCAAACCCTACATCATCGAGGAAGCCTACGAGGTGCTGGAAACCATTGACGAAGGCGACATGGAGGGGTTGAAGGAGGAACTGGGCGACCTGCTTCTGCAAACCGTTTTCCACTCCCGTCTCGCCGAAGAAGCGGGGATATTCAACATCGCCGACGTGCTCAACGCCATCAGCGACAAACTGGTGAGGCGCCATCCGCACGTTTTCGGAGAGTCGGACGCCGACACTTCGGAAAAAGTCCTCAAACAGTGGAAAGAGATAAAAAAGAACGAAAAACCGGACGCCGACGTCAAGCCGTTGCTGGAGAGGGCGGCGCCCGCCGGATTGCCAGCGTTGATGCGGGCCATGAAGGTGCAGGAGAAAGCCTCGTCCGTCGGGTTCGATTGGGAAGGCTGGAGCGGGGCGTTCGACAAGGTGGAAGAGGAACTGCGCGAACTGCGCCATGCCTTCGAAAACGGCGAGAAGGATAAAGTGGAAGGGGAGCTTGGGGATTTCCTTTTTTCGTTGGTGAACACGGCGCGTCACCTGAATGTGGACGCGGAAGAGGCCCTTCGTAAAACCACCGCCAGATTCATACGGCGGTTTACGCATATCGAAAAGAGCCTCGCAAACGACGGCAAATCGCTTGCGGACGCGACGCTTGCGCAGATGGACAAACTTTGGGACGAAGCGAAAAGGAACGATGTTTAAGGCCGTTATAGACGTATATTACGAAGACACCGACTGCGGCGGCGTGGTATATTACGCCAATTATCTAAAATACTTCGAGAGGGCGCGCACCCAGATGCTTATCCACCACGGCGTAAACCCGGCCGAATGGATGAAAAAAGGGGTCGTATTCACCGTCGTAAAAGCCGAGGTGGAATACAAAGCGCCCGCCGTGTACGGGGACAACCTGTCGGTGGAGACGAAGATAACCAGATTGAAAGGCGCGAGGGTTTCTTTCTCCTATCGTGTCATGCGTAACGCCGACGGCCAGGCGCTGGTCACGGGCGCAACCGACATGGCGTGCGTCAGCGAGAAGATGCGCCCAATGCCGATACCGGAGGAGATCATGGGGCGTCTTTCCAACATCGTGGAGGCGTAAGGTGAGCGGGGATAACAACGCGGCGTCGGACACAAGCTTCGACCCGGCCCAGGCGGCCGAGAGGATAAAAGAACGCGTCCGCCAGAAGATCGCGGATGGCGTTTACGACGACAAAGAGATAAAGAAGCTCGAAGAGCTGAACATGCGGTTGTACGAGCGCTCCGCGCAGATAGGGCATGGGGCGCATTACGACGGTGAAGCTATCGGGTTCATGGATCAAAACTGGGACGTCACCGCGCCCATACAGGTGGTCTCGCCAAGGGGCGGGATAGTGACGATCTTCAAAAAGTTCTACCAGAAGACGTTCCATCGGCTCATGCGCCCGTCGCTTTCGCGGCAGGCGGATTTCAACTCCCGCGTTATCCGCGTCGCTCGCGGGGCGTTCGACGAGCTGTTGTACCTTCGTAGAAGGTATGTGGAGCTTGCCGAGAGGATGGCGGGAATTGAGAAAGTGTACGACGAGCTGGAGGGGCGGACCCGGAGGCTGGAGACGCTTCCGGCGCAGGTGGAGAGCCTGGGCAAAACCCTGCGCGACATAGACAGGCAGGGGATATTCCTCAAAAACCGGCTTACGGAAATATTGGAGAAAGTCTCGGGAGCGGATATCGGCGAGGTTTCCAAATCTGCGGCCAAAGAGAAATCCAAGCTTGCGGCGCACGATTACACTCTCTTCGAAAACCTGCACAGGGGATCGAGGGAAGAGATAAAGAAGAGGCTTTCCGTTTACGCCGGATGGTTCAACGTTTACGCCGGGTGGTACAAAGGCGCGGATGCCGTCCTGGACGTGGGATGCGGGCGCGGCGAGCTGTTGGAGATACTCCACGAGGCTGGGATCAGGGCCATCGGCGTGGACATCAACGAGGAGATGGTCGAACAATGCAAACGCAGGGGCCTTTCGGCCACCGCAGGCGACGCCATCGAATATCTGGAATCGTTGGATGACGCGTCGCTCGGCGGGATCGGGGCGATACAGTTCATCGAGCATCTGCCTGTAGAGACGATGACAAGGTTTTTCCAACTGGCTTTCGACAAGCTCAAACCCGGCGGGGTCATCGCGGCGGAGACGATAAACCCGGCGTGCCTGACCACCTTCTGCGGCGCGTTCTACCTGGACATGAGCCATTCGAAGCCGGTTCATCCGATGGCCGTCCGGTTCCTGCTGGAGAGGATAGGTTTTTCGGAAGTGAGGATCGAGTATTTGAACCCGTACCCGGAAAACATGCGGCTAAAACCGATTCCGCTTGCGAAGATCGGCCTGTGGCCCGACCCTGCGCTAGCCGTCGAATATAACTCGAACCTCGACAAACTCAACGGCATACTTTACAGCCATACGGACTACGCGGTGGTTGCAAGGCGCTAAAGGGTGGCGGCTACCATCTGAGGGAGCCTTGCGACCATTGTCATCCTGAGGGAGTCCTCGACCGAAGGATCAAAGTATAATTGAATATTCTATTTGATAGATTCTTCGCTTCGCTCAGAATGACACTGGTCGCGCGCTCAGTAATGACAACGCCGGCCCTCAGAATGACAAAACATGAAAATCGTTTGGCCATGCAAATATCGCCTTATTAAGGGAGAGAAATTGGAAAACAGGAAATTACCGTATGAAAGATGAAGTAAGCCGCGGAGCCTTAAGCTGGCTTGCCGTGGCGATAACCGCCATGGCGTTCATGGGCGTTTACGCGTTTCTGATAGTGATCAGCCGGGCGCCGGTGATTGGCCAGATGTTCACCACGCCGGACTTTTTCAAAACGGGACTGGTCACGCACGTTGTGCTGGCTGTGGTTATCTGGTTCCTCGCGTTCGTCATTTTTTTAACCCATCACGTCACGAAAAGTTCGCCGGTCATGGGGTACGAGCTTATCGCCCCGGCCGGCGCGTTGCTGGGCGTGCTTATGATAGTGGCCACGCCATTCACCGGCCCGGCTTACCCGACGTTGAACAACTATGTGCCGGTGCTGGCGCGTCCGCTTTACTACGCCGGGGTGACGGTCTTTTTCATCTCCGCCATCGCGGGGGCGCTCATGAGGGTCGGGGCGGTTTATTCGCTGGCTTTCAAAAAAAACGAGATACCAGCGCCCGCCGCGCTGGCCCTGCTGACGGCGGGTTTTGCGCTGGTTGTGGGCGCATCCTGTTTTGCGGTGGCCTGGACACAGCTTTCCGCTTCGGGAGCCGTGAAGGGGGATGTCTCCCGCATATTCTTCGAGTCGCTCTTCTGGGGCGGGGGGCATGTCCTGCAATTCGCCAACACCGCAGGGCTGATGGCTGTGTGGGCCTTGCTTGCGCGGGAGTTTTCCGGCGCAGACATCGTGGAGCCGAAACTGGCCGGGGCGGTGTTCGCCATCATGTCCGCGTTCATAATCGCGGCTCCCTTCTATTACATGATCGAGCCGGTTTTCTCGCCGGAGAACCGGCGCTTTTTCACACTGCTCAAAGGCTATGGGCTTTCGTTCGGGCCGGTGGTGTTTGGGGTGGCGCTGGCGGCGAAATGGGGCAGGATGGGCGCGAAATCGGCGGAGCTTTTCGGGCTGTACGCATCGCTTGCTCTGTTCGCCTTAGGCGGGCTTATCGCGCTGACAATCGAGGGGAGCGACACGCGGATACCCGCCCATTACCACGGCTCCATCGGGGCGGTTACGCTTGGTTTCATGACGATGGGGCTTTTTGTGATGAGCCGTAACGGCAGGCTTGCCGTCCGGGAAAAATGGCGCAAAACACAGCTGGGGCTTTACGCAGTGGGGCAATCGCTTTTTGTCGTGGGGCTGTTCATCGGCGGCACACGGGGACTGCAACGCAAAACATTCGGAGTGGAGCAGAAGCTCGACGACGCGGTCAAATTTTTCGGCATGATGGTGATGGGGATAGGCGGCCTGATGGCGATAACGAGCGGGGCCATTTTCGTCGTGTTCATGATAAAGGCGTTGACGAAGCAGGGTCCGAAGTAGGATAGCGCATTCTTTTTTTGTCATCCTGTGGGAGCTTCGGCGACCGTTGTCATCCTGAAGGAGTTCCTTCTTCGCTTACGCTCATCAGGACAAGCTCTCGACTGAAGGATCAAAGTATAATAAATTGTTCTTTTTAGATGGATTCTTCGCTTCGCTCAGAATGACACCTGTCGCGCGCTCAGAATGACAACATTACGCTCGTAATGACAAGCGAAATGACTGGCAAGAAGTTCACCCCCTCTCCGCGCGTTCCTTCATCTCCTTTATCTTTTCAGGATCCACTTTAACCTGCATGGCCTTCGCGCCCCGGACATAAACCTTGCCCGGCGGGGCGCCTTTGGGTTTTGTGACGTCTTTGGCCCTGCTGTATGTCACCTCTCCTTTGCCGGACTTCGCCGCCTTGGAGTAATGGATAGCCAGCATCGCCGCCTCCCGCAAAGTGGTCTGGGACGGCTCGGCGTTTTTGGGCAGGCGGGCGATGACGTGGGAGCCGGGATAATCCCGCGCGTGCAACCAGAGGTCGCGCCCGTTGGCCAGCTTGAAGGTTATCTCTTCGTTTTCCCTGTCCGTTTTGCCGACGATAATTTCTATCCCGTCGGTGGAGACGAACCTGCGTGCGAATTTCGGCTCGCCCTTCTCCTTCTTTTTTACGGCGGCGCGTTGCTTTGTTTGCGTCTGCGATGGAGCCGTTTGCGAAGTTTCCGGCGGGTCTTTCATCTTTTCGATTTCGGATATTTTCGCGGACAGTTCCCCCTCCCGTATTTGCATCGCCGTTATCTCCGCGTCAATCCGTGGAATTCCCTTTTCGAATTTGCGGTGAAGTTTGTAATAACGCTGGATGTTTTCCGCCGGGCCTTTTGCGGGATCCAGCGATATCTCCACAGTCGCGCCGTCGGGCGAATAAACGTCCGGCGCAGTGATTGACGAGGAGCCTTTCTTCAACAACTGGAAATTCGCGCTCAATGTGTCCGCCAGCCGTTTGCAGTCGCTATGGCGAAGAAGGGACTCCCTCTCCAGCGCAAGGTCGCGCCGCCGTTTGACGGTTTTTTTCATTTCGGCGCGCAGAGGGGCGAGCGCGTTGGACTTGAACTTCGCAAGACGCTCGGCGCTTACGTTCGCTTCGAACCTTTTTTCCAATTCACGATTGAAATGTAAATCGCCGCCGATAACGGGACGAAGAGCCTTCTCCGGCGTGAAATCGCGCCCGGGCGTAGCGGGAGGCGGCGCGTAAGCCTGCCCGGTGGACAGGCGCGATTTGCGGTCGAGCGCGACGGCCATCACAACTCCATATTCGTCCATGACAAACATGTTGCCGCGCGACCCCATTATTTCCACCGCAACGGAACGCAGGCCGTGAGCCGTTTCGAAGCTCATCATCACGACTCTGTCCCCGGCTATTTGCGCTATAGATGCGAGCTTTGCGCCCAGAACGTGTTTTTTGAGCATGTCGGTGAAATGGCCCCGTTCCGTCTCCGCTCCCGGCGTCTGGCTTGTCAGATGAACCCGCCCGTTGGAGGAGGAGAGGCTGACGAGAAGCGGCAGTTTCAACCCGGCGGATCGGAAGACGAAAACCCAATCCTCCGGCCCGCTCCTGACGATTTTGTTGAGGAACGCCCCGGCTAACGGTTCATCAAGCTCCGCGATGACGCGGGAAATATCGGTTGCGGTTACGCCCATAAACCTCGCTATTGGACAGACGGTTAATTTGACACGCTCGGATTACAGATATAACATGCCACAGATATATTATGAATGCGCTTCGGGCATGGAACAAAAACTCTTAGAGATATTGCTTAAAGCCTCCGACGACCCCGACGCCAACGTGCGCAAGGCCGCCGCGATTGCGCTTGCCGACGGCGAAAACAACCACGCCAAGTCCGCGATCATCAAGCTTGCCAAGGACAAGATATGGCAGGTGCGCGAGGCGGCCATCACGTCGCTAGGCCGGGCCAAGGTGATGGAAGCGGCGGACCTGATGCTCAAAGTCCTCGGATGCGACGACGAGGCTTCCGCCCGCAAGGCAATACTGCAATGGGCCTCCGCCAAAGGCGAAGAGCCTGCGGCAGACGCCGCCAAAGCCAAGACGCAGGGCGGCGTTCCAGGCGCAAGCGACCCTAAAAAACCCGTCGGCGACCCGTGGCAGGTCAAAAAAGCGGCGGCGCTCACATTGAGCAGGATCCGGCCCGATCTGGCGGTGGTTCCCCTGCTCAACGCCCTCTCTATGGAAAATCCAACGGCGAAGATGGCCGCAATGGCCGGACTTGGCAACGTCAACGCGGCGGAAGCCGTGGATATGCTTTTAGAGGTCCTTGCGGACAAAGACTGGAACATACGCAAGGTGGCGGCCACAACGCTCGGCAAGCTGAAGGCCGAATCGGCGGTGAACGCGCTTCTCGACCTGCTCGACGACGAACGTTTCGCGGTGCGCATCGAAGTAGTGATAGCGCTCAACCACATCAAGCCGCCGGAGGCTGTGGCGGCTTTTTCCAAGGTGGTGGTTTCCGACAACAACTACGAAGTGCGCAAAGTGGCGGCCACGGCGTTGGGCAACCTCAAGTCGGCGGACGCGATACCGGCGCTTCTCACCGCGCTCGAAGACGAAAACTGGATGGTTCGCAAGGCGGCTGTGGACTCGCTGACGAACCTGAAAGCTTATGACGGGCTGGGCAAGATTATGGAACATCTGGTTGACGAGCAAGAAGACGTAAGAAGCTCCGTGGCCGTTGCGGTCCTGCGGCTGTCCCAATCCTGAACCGTCATTAAATCCACAAGCCTTCGTGACGGTTTCCCGTTTATCTTATACAATAGATGTGTGATTGGGGTGTTATAAACCGAGCCATTATATTTGTGGCGCATAACGGGGCTTGGAGTTCCTTTCCGGGGGTTCATGCGAGTAAATGAATAGCAGTGAATACGCCAAGATGACGGTTCTCGTCTGCGACGACATGTTCAACATGCGCAGGACGATAAAGAACATGTTGCGCCATATCGGATTCGAAAACATCGTCGAGGCGGAAAACGGGTCCAAAGCCTGGGAGTTGCTCAACAGGTCGAAAGTCGACATGGTGATATCCGACTGGAACATGCCGGAGGTTCCTGGCGTGGAACTGCTTCGGCGCGTGCGCGACGACGCCAGGTTGCGCGACCTGCCTTTCGTGATGATAACCGCCGAGGTGTCGGAGAGCAAAATAGTGCAGGCGGCGGAGACGGAGGTGGACGGCTACCTGATAAAACCGTTCATCGCCAAGGCTCTCGAGGACAAGATACAGACCATCTTCAACAACAGGGAGAACCCTCCTCCTTTCGAGCGGCAGATGAAAAACGGGCTTTCGTTCCTGGAGTCGGGCGCGTACGACAAGGCCGTGGGCGCCTTCTCCGAGGCTCTGCGGATACGGCCGGATTCCGCCCGGGCCAGGTTCGAGATCGGCGAGGCTTACGCGAGGAAAGGCGATAACGTCCAGGCCGAGCGGTGGAACAAAGAGGCGCTGAACATCAATCCCCAGTACCTTCGGGCGTACGAGGGGCTGAGCAAGGTTTACGAGAAGCAGGGGAAAACCGCCGACGCGATAAAGCTCATGGAGAAGGCCAGCGAGATAAGCCCCAACAACCCCCGCAGGCATCTTGAGATGGGCAAGCTGTTCCTTAAAACCGGGGACAAGGAAAAAGGGGAGCGCGCCCTCCAGCTGGCCATGAAAAACGCGGAGCACAACGCGGACATCCATACCGAGGTCGGCGAAGTTTACCTTGCGTCGGGGGAAGAGACCAAGGCGGCGGCGGCGTTCTCCAACTCCATCAACATCAACGAGAGCGTCCATGTGTACAACAGGCTCGGGATAGCCCTCCGCAAAAAGTTCCAGTACGAGGAGGCTTTCAAGGTCTACCTGAAGGCGATCAAGATGGAGCCGGAGAACGAGGTTTTGTTCTTCAACGTCGGCAGGCTCCGCATGGAGCAGGAGATGTTCAGCGACGCGGCGGAATATTTCAAGAAGGCTCTTGTCATAGACCCCGAGTTCAACGAGTGCAAGGACATGCTCAAGAAGACGCTGGAGATGGCCGCCGGCAAAAGGTTCTGACGGCGTTGATTGGAGGCGCTCATAAATGGCGAAAAAGAGGCGCACCGAGCTTGACATAGACAGCGACTTTCTCGCCGAAGAGCAGGCGGAAGCCCCTCCGAAGGTGGAGGAAGCCCCCTCGCCGCCAAAGCCGGAGGCGCCCAAGCCTCCCAAAAAGAAGATAAACAAGGTCAAGCTCCTTATCGTCGTCGGGGCAGGAACCGCGGCTACGGTCCTCACGGTGGCGCTTGTGTGGCTTGCGATCGTCTTTTTCAGCTCCATAACAGCCGCCAGACACGTGGAACCGCCACCCCCGCCTCCGAAAGAGGAGGCCCAGCCCGGCCCCACAATCGCGCCGACCTATGCGCTTGATCCTTTTTTAATCCCGCTCAAGGAAAAAGGCGCCGCCGAAAACAAGCTTGTGAAAATAGAGTTCACGCTGGAGATGACCTCGCCCGAAACTCAAAGAGATATCGAAAGGAACATAACCCTGGTCAGGGAGAACGTATATTTCATGTTGCAAAGCAAGGAGGGGCGCGATTTCATCGGCAAGGAAATGCTCGAAAAGATCGCGGTTGACGTGGCTATCGCGGTGAATCGTTCGCTCCAGTCCGGCGGGGTGACCCGCGCATGGATTACGGGCGTTTTGATAAGCTGACGCTTCGCCTTTGGGCGGAAGCTTCAGGGAAAAACCCCCGCCCTCATATTTTTCTGTAAAGTCGGTTTTGCGTCTGGTATTTTATACAAAGGCAGGGGTGTTTTGAGGTAGGGGGGGGAGCGGCTCTTCAATGAGCGTTTCAATGCTCCGCTATCCGGTTGTGGATAAACAAGCAAGTGGCTGATATGTCCGAAAACGACGACAACATAGATATAATCCGGGATTTCGTCCAGGAAAGCCGCGACGCGCTCGAGAGTCTGGAGCAGGCCGTTATAGAGCTTGGGCGAAACCCCGGCGACACCAAGTCGCTCAACGTCATTTTCAGGCTCTTCCATTCGATGAAGGGGACGGCGGGTTTTCTCGGGTTCAAGAACATCTCCAGCGTCACCCACGCCGCCGAAAGCCTGCTGGACCTCATCCGTTCCGGCGAGATGGAGCTTAGGACGCCCGATCACATAAACCTGCTTATCCAGGCGGCGGATTTCGCAAAGGAGGCGCTTGCCGAGCTGGAGAGTAGCATGGACGACAAAGCCCTTTCGGTGAAGGCCGAATGGCTTTCGTCAATCCTTCACCAGGCGCTCGCCAAAAAGCCGGATACCCAGGCCGTGGAGCCGAACGAAGCAGAGCCTCCCGCCGTAGCCGCCGGGGATGAACCGCAAGCCGACCAGCCGGAGAATAAGCCCGTTCAGAAACCTCGCGCACCCGACCCCCTGTTAGGGCCGGAAATGCTGGAGCGTTTCATACAGGAGTCCGACGAGCTACTGCAGAAGTTCGAGCAGGACCTGCTCGAATGGATGAAATCGCCCATCAACATGGACGTGGTTTCCGACGCGTTCAGAAGCATCCACAGCTTCAAGGGCAACTGCGGCTTTTTCGGGTTCGAGGATTTGGAGAAGTTGAGCCATAACATGGAAAGCCTGCTGGACATAATCAGGACCGGCGGCTCCGTGGATCAGGCTTCGGTGGCGGAGGCCCTGCTTTCGTTGAAAGACACACTGCGGAACGCGGTCGCGGACATTTCCAGAGGCGGAACCGGGCTGGTCAAAGACCTCGACGACAACCTGAGGGTGCTGAGGGATATATCCCAGGGCGGCAAGCTTAAGTCCGGCAAAACCCAGGGCGGCGGCAGGCTTGGCGAAATGCTGGTGGCCGAGGGCCTGGTCACCAAAGAAGCCCTGTCCAAGGCCCTGGATACGCAGACCAAACCGCTTGGCGAAATACTGGTGGACATGGGCGCGACGTCTCCAGACGCGGTGAACAAGGTCCTCTCCAGGCAGATCAAGGAAAAAGCCGGCGAGGACGCCAAGTCCAAACAGGGAATCATCAAGCGGCAGGATATCCGCGTCGACCTCGAAAAGCTCGACTCGTTGATAACTCTGATCGGGGAGTTGGTGATAGCCGAGAACATGATGGTCAACAGCCCGGATTTGACCGGGTTGCCGCTGGAGAACTTCGGCAAGGCCGCCAAGCAGACGTCGAAAATAGTCCGGGAGCTTCAGGAGCTTGCGATGCTGGTGCGGATGGTGCCGGTGTCGGCGCTGTTCCGCAGGATGATAAGGCTGGTGCACGACCTTTCCGCCAAGTGCGGCAAGAAGGCCGATCTCATCCTCTCCGGCGAAGAGACTGAAGTGGACAAGACGATAATAGAGATACTCACCGATCCTCTTGTGCACATGATCCGCAACTCCATAGACCACGGGATAGAGACCCCGCATGAGCGCAGGCTCGCCGGCAAGCCGGAGGCCGGCTCTGTGCGTCTTTCGGCGAGCCACGAGGAGGGGGAGGTATGGATCGTCGTCGAGGACGACGGCAAGGGCCTCAACAAGGAAAAGATACTGGCCAAGGCCGTCAAGCTTGGATTGATAGGCGGCGACGTTTCGGAGTTGAGCGACACCGAGACGTACAACCTCATCTTCCTGCCCGGTTTTTCCACCGCCGATCAGGTGTCGGACGTTTCCGGCCGCGGGGTGGGCATGGATGTGGTCAAGCAGAACCTCGACAAGATAAACTGCAAGATCGAAGTGGTCTCCCGGCCAGGCAAGGGGTTGAAGTTCACGCTGAGGATACCGTTGACGCTTGCGATAATAGACGGGATGCTCATCCGCGTTGGCGGCTCCCGCTACATCCTGCCGATAACCTCCATCAAAGAGTCGTTCTGCCCGAAACGTGAGGCGATAACCATCTCTGCCGACGGGCAGGAGCTGGTGCGGGTGCGGGAGGAGTTCATGCCGGTGCTCCGGCTCCACGAGTTGCACAAGATAACGCCGGACAGCGTGGATTTGCCCGAAGGGATATTGATAGTGCTCGATTCCGCCGCCGGGAACCTGGCCCTGTTCGTGGACGAGATACTCGGTCAGCAACAGACGGTCATCAAGGGGCTGTCGAAATACATTTCCGACGTCGGCAAGGTGCGGGGCGTTTCCGGTTGCACGATTCTGGGCAACGGGGAGGTCTGCCTGATCCTCGACGTCGGCGGCATAGTCGAGACCACGCAGGATCGCGCCGGCGCGTGGGCCGGGGCCGGTGATTGATTTGGGCCGCAGTGGGAGGCGCTAAAGGATGAATGACAGAAGCGGTAGCTCGGCCATGGGCGAGGAAACCGACGATTTAGAGATAGAGGAAGACTCCCAAAAGGACAAGTTCCTCACCTTCCGCATCGGCGAGGAGGGGTATGGGTTGGATATCCGTCACATCACGGAGATAATCGGAATCCAGAAGATAACCCCTGTTCCCGACATGCCCGACTATGTGGTGGGCGTGATAAACCTGCGCGGTACCGTCATACCGATAATGAACGTCCGGCGGCGGTTCGGCCTGCCGCTCAAGGACTACGACCCGCGCACCTGTATAATCGTGGTCAATCTCGAAGAGACTTCGCTTGGCCTTATCGTCGACGAGGTGAGCGAGGTGCTGACAATAACCGAAGACTGTCTGGAGCCTCCGCCCAGGGTCAGCCGTGGCCCCAACAGCAGGTTCATCCAGGGGCTGGGCAAGGTCGGGAATGAGGCGCGGATGATCCTCGACACCAAAAAGATACTTTACGACGGCGAGCCTGCCCGCGCAGGCTCCGCCGAGCAGGAATGACTTTCTTCAGTCTGTCTGGAATATATTATCCGGCGCTGGTTTGACAACCCGGTTCGGGTTTGCGCCGTCCATCCATGTCCTGGAGTAAAGCATGGAACCAGCGATTGTCCGAGTTCTTGTAGTTGACGACTCGCCACTAGTCCGCGACATCCTCGCGCGCGGGCTTTCCGCCTATCCTGAAATCGAAGTTGTGGGATCGGCCGGAGACCCGTATGAGGCGCGGGACAAAATCGTAAGGCTCAACCCGGACGTGGTAACCCTTGACGTGCAGATGCCCAAGATGGACGGGGTGGAGTTTCTTCGAAGGCTCATGCCGCAGTACCCGGTTCCGGTGGTGATGGTAAGTTCGTTCACTCGGGACGGGGCCAGAACCACGCTTGAGGCGCTTGAAGCCGGAGCCGTGGATTTCGTCGCAAAGCCGACTTCCGGCGGGCCATCCGGGTTGTCGGGAATGATTTCCGACCTTGCGGAAAAAATAATGGCCGCTTCCACGGTGAACGTTTCGCATTTCAAAAAAACGAGAGTTCCGGGGGCCAGCCAATCCAGCCCATCAGCGCAACCCGCCCAAACCGGGCCATCCGACAGGCTGATAGCCATTGGCGCCTCCACAGGGGGGACGGAAGCCATCAGGGAGACGCTCTCGCGCATCCCGCCCGGATCGCCGGGAGTCGTGGTCGTCCAGCACATGCCGTCGGGCTTTACCAAGGCGTTCGCCGACCGCCTTAACGAGGTTTGCGCCCTCAACGTGCGGGAGGCGGCCAACGGCGACGTGATCAACGACGGCGAAGCTCTCATCGCGCAGGGGGACATCCACATGCGGATCGTCAAGACGCAGGGTGTTTTCAAAGTCTCCACGGAAATGGGGGAGAAGGTGAAGGGGCATCGCCCCTCGGTGGACGTGATGATGAGCTCCGTCGCCAGCGCGGCCGGCGACAGGGCCGTGGGTGTGGTGCTGACCGGCATGGGGTCGGACGGGGCGAGAGGCTTAAAGGAGATGCGCCAGGCGGGGGCGCGCACATTGGCGCAGGACGAGGAGACCTCCGTGGTTTTTGGTATGCCGCGCGAGGCTTTCGAGAACGGCGGGGCGGAACGGCTGGTTCCGCTTGGGGAAATCCCCGCCTCCATCATGCGGCTTGTATCCGAAATCGGGAGATGACGGCGGCTATGCGGAAGGCGGGTTTGCCGGTAATCGGGATAACGACGGACGCCAATTTCGGGAGCGACGGCGGAAAAACGGAAGCCGGAGCGTGGGGAAACGGAACCCCGGTCTTCTGGCTCAATAAGAGCTATGCCGATGCGGTAGAGAGCGCGGGCGGGTTTTGCGTCCTCATCCCGGTGATGACCTCTCGGCAGAAAATACGGATGTGTCTTTCCATGATAGACGGGCTGATAATATCCGGCGGCGACTTCGACATTGATCCTGCTCTCTATGGAGAGAAACCGGTTCCGCAGATTGGCGCGCTCAAATCCGGGCGCACCGTCATGGAGATGGGGCTGTTGAAGGGAGCCTTGAAAATCGGGATGCCGACGCTTGGAGTCTGCGGGGGGCATCAAGCCCTGAACGTGGCGTTTGGCGGCTCGTTGTGGCAGGACATACCCTCGCAGGTTCCGTCCGCCATCAAACACTCCCAAAGCCCTGTCCCATCCACAAAGCCGTCACATGAAGTGAGCGTCGTTCTAGGGTCGTTCCTGTCGGAAACAGTCGGCGGCAGGCGGACGCTGAAGGTGAATTCGACTCACCATCAGTGCATAAAAAAGCTTGGCAGAGGGCTTGTCGCCTCATCCACATCCCCCGACGGGCTTGTGGAGAGCGTGGAGCTTAAGAAAAGGGATGGGCGGTTCGCGCTTGGCGTGCAATGGCATCCAGAACGCCTTTTCGGGAGCGACGAACCGAGCGCCCTTATATTCAAAAAACTCGTCGCGTCGGCGGCGAAATTCCGCAAGGGACGTTAGCTGGAGATTTCCTCCCGTTCGTCTTCGAGCCTTTTAAGGGTGACCATACCCCCTTCCTTGCGCGAGTGTATCAGGTATATCGCGCCGCCTAACAGGATTGAGATGGTGATTGACACCGCATGGTAGATCACGGCAAGCTCTACCCCTTTGCCATATCCGAACAGGGAGAACACCGCCCCGAAGCCGATTTCGCCCACACCCAATCCGCCCGGGGCGGCCGGAATGGCGTTTATGAGAAGGCAGACGGGAATCACGAAAAGGAACTGCGCCGCCGTCAGCTCGTTTAGCTCCAGCGCCACAGCCAGAATCCAGATGGAACCGTAAAGGAAGAACTGGCTGAAGAAAGATATCCCGAATGCGGTGAGCGCCAGGGATATGTTGTTCCCGAACCTTCTTATCGAAGAGTATATTTTTTCGGTCTTTTCCCGGAACGGAACCACCTCCATGAGCTTTTTCATGAAACGCGTCCTGCTCATCGAATCGCTCATGAACAAGGCCCCTCCTGCGGTGAACCCGGCGAACAGCGCGAAAATGAAGCCTATTAAAGCCTGAACGCCGCCGCTCCACCATTGAGGCGGGGAGCCTGAAAACCAGACATAAGCCCATACGGCCGCCCCCGCAAACGTCCCCATGACGATCATCGTGTACAGCCCCAGCAGACGGTCGAAAATGACGGTGGTCACAAGGGCGGCTCTCTGGCTCTGCCCCTTGGAAAGGTAGTACGCCTTTACGATGTCGCCACCGACGGCTCCGGGCAGGGCGATGCTGAAGAACATGCCTATCAACGTCAGGTTGAACGCGGCTCGGAACCCGATGTGCACGTCCACGGCCCATAACAGCCGCCTCCACCGCTCCACGGTAAAGACGACGGCGATGAAAATAAAGAGCGCCGCTATAAAGACAAGCCACGGGCTGGCCGTGGCGAGCCACAGGGTGTCGAAGTCTATCTTGCCGGTTTTGTACAACACCGCAAATACGGCCGCGATGACCGCGAACTTTACGATGTCCCATAACAAACGGCGATTCATCAGGTTTACGCGCCGCCGGGTGGGCGGCCTCCATTTAACATAAAGGGAGAAATTGTATCACGATAATAAGCCGTGATAATAAGCCGCGATTGCGAAAGCTGTCCGCACGTCCTATAATCCAGCTGGCTTGCGGAGGGCCGCCAGCGGGAAACCGATAACAAGATAGGGAGAAAACAGCGATGAACAAGCCTTTCGACATCCAACGGTATCTTAAAGAAGGATATGAGCTTTTCTCCGCCAACGCGGTGAACCTCGTTGTCGCCACGCTTCTTTTCGTGGTCGTGCATTTCGCCGCCAACTTCATACCGTTCGCCACGTTCCTTGTGACAGGGCCCATGATGGGCGGGATGTTCCTGGTGGTGATGGATATCATGGAAGGAAAGACCTTCAACGCCATGAGGGTGTTCGACGGCTTCCAGAAGCTTGTCCCTCTCGTGCTTGTGGGGATACTCGTCTCCGTGTTCACGATGGCCGGTTTCATACTTCTGATAATCCCGGGTTTCATCGTGATGGGCTGGTACTTGTTCCCATACCTCTTCGTGGTGGACGAGGAGATGGACTTCTGGCAGGCGATGGAAGCCTCCCGCATGATCGGGTTTGCAAACCATGTCCAGGTGGCGCTCATGGCTTTGGCGCTTGGCGTGATCAACCTGATAGGCGCGTTGATGTTGGGCGTAGGCTTGCTTGTGACCATCCCGCTGACCATCTGCGCGATCGCCAAGGCGTATGAGGATCAGCACGGCTTTAAGTCGTTAAAGAGCTGGCCTAGCTCCTTGAAAGTCGCCCCTCCGCCTCCGCCCGCCTCCCCTGTTTAAACCAGCTATGTTTGGGCGATGGGGTTTTTTAGGCCTCCATCGCCCGGCCCCGCTCATTTCGGCGGGCTTTATGATTTTCATCATTGAGCCTCGCCGTAAAGCGCTTTACCTTCAGAGTCTATGGTTGTTTTCACGTATTTTCTAAAAAAAGGTAGAGATGGACAGATATACCAAGTTATTCGTTAAAACTTCGCTTATATACCTTGGCCTTGGCGTGTTCCTGGGCGCGCACCTGGCCATTTTCGAGCATGGCAGGATCGAGATAAGGTTCGTCCATGTGCATACGATGCTGTTGGGCTTCATGGCGATGTTGATCTACGGCGTCGCATATCACATACTGCCGAGGTTCAACGCCAAACCCGTCCCTTATCCGGGGCTGATTCCCGTCCAATACTGGCTCGCCAACATAGGCATCGTGGGCCTTTCTGCGTTTTACATACTCGGAGGATTCTGGGGAACGGGGGCTCTGCGGGTCTTTTTCGGGCTGTTCGGGATTATGGAGGCGGTGGCCATCGCTATATTCATAATCAACATCTACCCCGTCGTCTCGGAGGAAAAACCCAAGCCCGCCGTCCCGGCCCCCTCGCCGGAGCCGGTCCGCGCGCCGGAGGGCGTGGCCGACACGACGCCCAAGCCCGCGCCTTCCGCCGGGGCCGTGAAGGTCTCCCCCACGATGAAAATCGCGGAGATACTCGATCAATGGCCTCATCTGGAAGATGTGTTTTACGAGCAGGGGTTGGAGAGCGTGGCCAACCCCGCCGCCCGCTCCACCGTTGGCAAGATGATCACGCTTAGTATGGCCGCAAAAAAAGCCGGCAAAAACCTTTTCGAGCTGATCGCGGCCCTCGAAGGGAAAACACTGCTCAACGCCGACGGCAAAACCGCCGCCGCCTCGCCCAAAGCGTCCGCTGGCGGCCCGCCTTTCAACAGGGGCGAGATGGCAACAGCCAAGACGATGGTTGGAAGGCTTATCGAGGTTTACCCGGAGACGAAGGTGGTGTTCGAGAAACATTACGGCGCATCATGTTTCACATGTCCGGGGCAGAAGACGGAGTCGGTCGAGCAGACGGCGCAAATGCACGGGATGGCTCCGCAGGTGATACTCGACGAGATCAACCAGATAATCGGGGATGTCTTAAAGAAAGCCAGCTAGATATTATCTTTGGCCAACGCTCATATAACCGTTCGGCGGGGTGTTCTTCACCCCGCCGTTTCCGCTTTCGCGGCTCCCTTGCAGGGCTACCCACCGGGGGCGCCCGTGCAAGGGATTTCCGCTAAAAATGGCTGAAGTCATTGTCATCCAGCGATATCATATCGTTCGGGTTTGCGTCGCCGCGTCT
>JADGAO010000040.1 GCA_015231995.1 Nitrospinota bacterium
CTCATGGCTAAACCAGGTTGAGCGATGGTTTGCGACTCTGACGGAAAAACAGATTCGGCGTGGCACGCACCGTTCCACCAGGGATTTAGAACGGGCGATTCGTGAATACCTCAAAATCAACAATGAAAATCCAAAACCGTTTATCTGGACAAAATCCGCTGACGAAATCATGAAAAGCATCGAACGCTTTTGTTTGCGAATTTCTAACTCAGGACACTAGGGGAGATTATGATATTGGCGGGTATAGTCCAGTTGGTCCTGAACATAAGGACTATAAAGCTTTCTGTAGCGGCAATAATTGCTGGAAGGTAGAAATCAATCATAAGCAAAGCAAGGAGGATGGACCGGGGCAAGTGTGCGCTGGCGGCGCATGTGAACTATTACGAATTCATCCAGATGGAAGGGATCCAGGAACTGAGGGCTGTATTGGTATAGAACAAGATTCTGCAAGCGCAGGTATTGCGCTTATTAACAGTGGCGCGACCACGCTAACCGTTAGATAGGTGCGGGTATCATGATGAAAGCGTATTGTCTTCTTCTCTTTGGGATATTAAATGCAGGGGCAGGATATACTCAAAAGGAGATAGTCACTCTGGTCAAGGAGCATGTATCAATAGTGCTTTCTAAAGAGAGGGTACCTACCAAAGCCGATTTCAATTATTATGAAGGCAGATGCAACGAAAATGAAATCCATATGCAAGCGATATATTGCATACTTAGAGGTTGGATACCTACAGACCCAGGTGAACGAATAGACCGAGAAAGTTATCCGGAATGTCTGAATTATGAAGCTGCCTGCAGGGAGCATGAAGATAAAGCTCCGTCACTTTATTATGTATGGCTACGTAAAAAGTTGCCGCTATCGCCCAAAATAAAAATTGTAAATATTGAACATGTTTATCATGGAGATTACTATCTGGTTAAAGCTAAATTGAATAAAACGAATGTGTTGTATAATCTGTCTTCAAAAAGGGATGCTATAGCCGATGGCAAGGTTGGAATATCACAAATAGAAGGCAGGCACGCAAGCGACATATTAGATCAAGATGATATACCTAATTTCAAGAAAGGTTCTTTGGACTTTCTTCTTGAAGCTGGCGATTTGTCTAAATATGAAAGTGAAAATGATGAAGCGCCTGCGGCGCGATGACAATATCGGAGACATTGCCTAACGCTTCGAGCGTAACGACTAGCCCGGATGGGACAGTGACTACGCTTGGATTAAGCCCCGATCCACGATTCGGCATGAACGCTCCGATAACGAAAAGCGCGAGTATAAAAATTCCAAGCGGACTAACCGCAACAATGTCCACAACACGGACTGTCAATCTGTCCAATCCCTCCGACCCTTTAACCGTAACCTCACTCACAGAGGCGGTCAACATCAACGGCAAAATAACCACCACATCGTTTAATAAAACTAATATGACGTTGACTACGACCACTCCGATGAGCAAACAGGTCGTCCGCAAGATTGACCAGCAGGGGCGTTTGACACAGGCCAGCTTGTCTGGATTGTTGCCAATAGATTTTACCATCTCGAAGAGATATTCATCAAATGTGGAATTCGATACAACAGGCGCACAGCAGTAACTGAAAATAAAGCCAAGCCGGACTTTCTTTTCCCCGGTGTCGCCGAATACCACGATCTTGCTTTCAACAAGCTTCGACTCACTATGCTGGGAGTGAAATCCACATGCAAAGACCGGTGGCGGCAGGTGTTGGCAGAAGCCGACCGGATAGACGACAAGCACCTGCTAACTCTCGAAGCCGCGATTTCCACTCACCAGACCAACGAGATGCAGGCGAAGCGCCTGCAACTTGTTTTGCCGCGTGGACTCCACAAAACCTACACGGCAGAGCAACAGACGTGGTTGATGGATGTGGCTGGTTTTACCAAACTCGTGCGTGAGCGACAAAAGGTATAACCAACTCACCCACCTCTGAAGAGACTGAGCCTTGTCCGTTAACCTTAAATGTTATAGACTATCTGATAGCGTAATGGCTTAACAGTTCCAACTGCCGCAGTTATCGCTATGTGGCTTGCTTCTAACCGTAAAGCAGTGACATAAAATAGGGTTTTTCATAACAATGAAGCTGGTTGCATACGTTGAACTCCAAAAAATGAAACCACGCTTCTTTCTTAGCGAGGAATGTCTTGAAACCGAAGGTTCTTCTTCTTAATCCCAGTATTAACCTTAAGACCCAGCGAAAGTTCGTCACCGACATCATCCGGGTCAGCTTTCCGTTCAGCCTCGGATATCTGGCCGGCTATCTTTTGCGTAATGGAGATTTCCCGCTAGCCATCCACGATGACCAGGTGGAAGACATCACCGACGAAAAGCTCGACGAACTTTTGGCGGCGATGGATCCTGATATAAGGATAGTCGGAATCACCGTGCTGACGGCGACTTCTAACCGCACCTACGAGTTGGCCGAGAAAATCAAGAAACTATCCCCAAACGCAAAGATCATCCTTGGCGGCGTCCACGTCACAGTTGTCCCCGAAGAAGCGCTTGCCAAACCGTTCGTGGACATTGTTGTCAGGAGCGAAGGGGAATTGACCTTCGACGAGCTGGTCAAATGCATAATGGAAGGGAAGTCGTACTCTCACGTTCTTGGCATCTCTTATGTCAGCGACGGAAAATTCGTCCATAATTCCAACCGGCCGCTCATCAAGAGCCTCGACGATATACCACCCTTCCCCTACCACCTGTTCGACAAAAACATACACCGCTACACCGGATTCAACTCGGTGCAGACATCCCGGGGCTGTCCCTACAATTGCAACTTCTGCTCTCAACGTTCCATCACCGGTCTTACCTATCGCCATATGAGCAAGGAGCGCGCTATCGCCTCCATGAAAATACTCGTCGAAAAATACGGCGCGACCCTCATCCGTATCATGGACGACAACATCGCCGCCAACCGTAAACACGTCAAGGAACTGTGCGCCGGAATCATCGAGGCCGGCCTGCATAAAAAAGCTTCGTTTGAAGCCCCTATGCGCGGCGACAACCTGAGTGTGGAAGTTTTGGAAATGATGAAGGAGGCCAACTTCAATCTGGTCACCTTCGGCCTTGAAACCACCAGCGAACGGTTAATGAAGGACATTGACAAGGGCGAAACCGTTGAGGAAGTGCTCAACGCCATAAAAATAACTGCGGCCAAGGGAATAAGCGTTGGCACAACCCTGATTTTCGGATTGCCGGGGGAAACCTCCGCCGACAGGTGGAACGCCATACGGACTGTTTCCAAGCTTCCTCTCGCCAGCGTCCGTTTCAACATCCTCACCCCTTACCCGGGGACGCCCGTTTACAACAAGTACATCAACACCAGCCAGATGCATGTCAAAAAAGATTGGGAAAACTTCTCCGTCCAATACATGTGGGAAGGAGACGATCTTCCTTATGTCCCTGCGGGAACTGACAGGTACGAGCTGATGTTCGCCACGATGTTCGCTAATCTTTGGTTCTATCTGAAACCAAGCGGTCTATTTAAACTCTTTACCCAGAGGGCCGCAGGCGGAAACGTCATTATGCTGAAAAAAGGGTGGATGTTCAGCCCGTTCGCATTACGGTTACTAAAGGTGGGGTTCTATCTGGGCAAGCGTTTTGCCCAGGTTACTTTCTGGATGCTTGTAGGCAAACTGCGCCGCGCGGTAGGATTGGGCGCCACCCTCCCCGCCTCCTGACACGAATTGTGGCTAGACGCAAACACGCCGTTTTCCCTAGGCGACACAACGTTTCACCCCTATGGGCGACCGCATGGATCAGTACGTCGATCTGATCAGCATAACCCCGGTGAACCGGGAACGTGGCCGATGGATTACTGAAACTTTCGCCAGGACGCCGAGGGAGTTATGGGACGAGGTAGCCCCATCCATCGCAAATACTGACGCGCTGGCCTCGCTTGACCATGACGCGAGGCGTAAGCTGGTGGCCGCCTTGCGTACCGCCAGGATGTATATAACCTCCCCCCCTATGTCGTCCCGGCTTCCATTTTCATATCAGGCCATACCAGGGCCAATCCGCCGGATTGTCGCCAAAGGCATAGGCCGTCTTCGACGCTCACAGAGCGCAAAGTGGGCCAGGTTTCCGGCATTCCCCATTGACCTGACGACCGACGCCCTTTCCGACCTGATACTAGGCGACGAACCATTGAACGACCCGACGCCGGTAATCGTCACCCACGACATTGACACCTCAGAGGGAGAACAGAACCTCCCACTTTTTCTGGAAATCGAAGAAAGCCTGGGAGCCAGATCTACCAATTTCGTTGTCCCTTTCAAATGGAATCTGGATCACGGCCTATTGGAGAGAACTATCAATGCGGGCCATGAAATCGGTGTCCACGGCTACGATCACGGCAACCAAACTCCCTATATGCAACCAGAGATGATGGCGCGGCGGTTTGACCAGACAAAACCCTTCATCGAGCGATACCGGTGCCGTGGATACCGCGCGCCGACGCTGTTGCGGACACGGGAACTTCTGGCGGAGCTGGCGCTACGGTTCGATTACGACTCCAGCGTCCCGACTTCCGGCGGCCTGTTTCCCGCCCCTAACAATGGTTGCGCCACCGCGCGGCCTTTCAGGGCCGAGGGAATATGGGAGATACCGCTCAGTATGCCACGCGACGCCGGGCTGATGTTTCTCGGATACGGGCCAGAAGAAATCGAATGCCATATGCTCGACAGCGCCAGGCTTATCCGCGCCTCAGGAGGGGTTGTGGTATTGTTGACCCATTGCGAAAAGGTATATTCCGGCAACCGCATAATGCTGGATACTTACCGTAGAATTCTATCCAGCCTGGCTGGCGACGGAGGCTATCGTTTCATGACTATGAGCGAGTATCACAACACATACCTTCGGGGACGCCAGTGAAAGCCGAACAGTATGATGCGCACGCGGCAGTCCGCCTCACCCACTGGTGGCGGTATGGAACGAATACTTTCTTCGCCCGTCTCGTCGGCGACAATGTGGAACCGGGAGCGATGGTTCTGGATCATGGTTGTGGCGTCGGCGACCTCATCACCCTGCTTAAAGAGAAGTACCGTGTTGTCGGCGTTGACGCATTTCCGGCCGCCGTGCGCTACGCGCGGGACGCAAATCCGGATTCACAAGTGACGCAGGGGGATATCATGGCCCTACCCTTCGCCGACGCAACTTTCGACGCGGTGGTCTCCCTTGATGTCCTCTACCATGCAAACGTCACCGACGACACGATGGCGTTGGCCGAAATCGAGAGGATTCTCAAACCCGGCGGAAGGGTTTTCCTGCAGTTACCGGCTTACGAATGGCTCCGTAGCGGACACGACGCCGTGGCAATGACACGTAAACGGTACAATGCGGAGGAAGTCCGCTCCAGCCTTGAGAAGTCCGGATTCACGCCCGTAAGAACCGGTTATCGAATGACCTTTTTTTTCTTTGCGGCGGCGCTTGCCCGCCTGCTCAAACGAGGCCAGGCTCATGAAGAAGAATCCGCCTCGTCCGACATGAAAAATGAGAACCCGGCATTGAACACGTTACTGAAAAAGGTTATCAGCGTCGAGAACGCTGTGGCGAGATATATCAATTTCCCTTTCGGCCTGTCGGTAGTGGCCGTTGCGAAAAAGGCGGAGCCCAAGAAAGCTTAAACGATCTTGCATAGTGCAGTTCTCGTCATTATCCCTTGCGATCCGTGTCGCTCAAAATGTCCGCGCCTATCTTCGAGCTGATGAAATAAAGAGGCCGGCCTGTGGTCTCCATGTATATCCGGTAGAGATATTCACCGACGATACCCATGATGAAAAACTGTACGCCGAAAAAGAAGACGCTGACAAACATCATGCTGGTCCAACCAGGAATAGGATGCCCAGTCGCCCAGGTGCCTATCAGATAAAGAAGAAATGGGAGCGAGATGCCAAGAGAGATGAACATCCCCATCCATGTTATAAGCCGGATGGGAAGGTAGGAAAATCCGACGAAAGTGTCGTACATCGCCTTGATCATCCGTCCGAAGTTCCAGCCTGAAACGCCTCTCTCCCTCTGGCGGCGGTCATACGGAACCTGAACCTGGTCAAACCCTGTCCATGCGACCAACGCGAAGGTTATACGGTTATGTTCCTTAAACCGGCGAAAACATTCGGCGACTTTCTCGTCAATCAGCAAAAAGCTACCGGTTGTGAAACGCGATCCAGACGGCATGGCATAACGCCGTATGATTTCGAAGAAAGTCCGGCTGGTCCATCGCCTCCATGCCACGTCACCCCGGCTGGCCCGTTTGCCCCATACGATTTGCGCCCCTTCCCGCCATTTCTCTACAAACGACAGGATCGTCTCCGGCGGATCCTGCAGATCGCAGGCCAGTGTCGCATATGCGTCTCCACGCGAAAGCTGTAGCCCGGCGCTTATGGCGACATGTGATCCGAAATTGCGCGAGAGCCGGATGCCGGAAAAGCGGTTGTCCGCCCTGCAGATATCCTGTATTTTCTCCCAGCTTTTGTCCTTACTACCGTCCTCGATGAAAAGTACACGGAATGAGACGTCGGTACGGCTCAGCAGGGTGGAGCGCACCGCGTCCCTGTAAATGTCAAGGCTGGCCTCTTCGTTATAGACAGGAGTCAGCACAATGATTTGAGGTTTGTCCATCACCCTACTCTCTCCAAAGAAACGCGTCGTCGCCTAACATGGCGGCCAGGCGCTGGTTCGGCTCGGCGTATCGCTGGGCGAGGCCATTGGCGGCCCGCCCGGAAATTATTTCACCATCGTTCTTTGATGGATTGATGGGAGGCAACTGGTCTGAGTCCGCAATGCGCTCCTCAACGCCGATGAAACGGTGCAATCGTCCGGCTACCGTGGCGGCTCCGGCGGCGTTAGTCACGTCCTCGAACCGCAACACCATGATCTGCTCCTTTGGGAACCGCTCGAAGAACGGTGTGAGCAGGTCGGCGTAAAGCCCACGGGCAAAGTAAGCTCCAGGCGGAGAGTGCCGCCATTCAGGCGGTGTAGTAGTCAGCCGTTCCGGTTCAAGCTCCAAAGCGCGTTCGAATGTCTCGTTTTCCAGCCCGTTCATCTTCGACCAAAGATAGTTGGAAAAGGCTCGTGTCACCGGGTTACGCAACGAGAAAATGAGCTTACTATCGGGACTGGCCGCGCAAATCCGGTCGGCCACTTTCCGCCCCCCCTCCAGATAGTTTGTGCTTTTCTCGCCAAGCTTTGCCCCGGCAGGAGCGTCGGCGAACCAGCGCTGGGAATAATAATCTATCCCTTTTGCGAACAGATCGTCCATAAGGAAAAATTTCGGCTCCGGCCGCACCGGCTTGGCCATATAGACGCCAGGATGCCGGTCGAGAAGATGGTACAACCACGTCGTCCCCGAACGGGCCGCCCCGCCAATGATGAAATCCGGCAGTCGTATTGGGCCGGTCATGAACGCGAAACGGTTCGCGTCAGTTCACCAGCCACCGTCTCTATCTGTTCGTCGGTCATATCCGGGTAGAGGGGAATTATAAGCCCTGTGTCGGTGGCGCGTTCGCTTGCTGACAGGGAGGCGCCGCTCCATCCAGCCCGGTATGGAGACTCCCGATGGGCGCACATGATCCCGCGCCTCAGCGATATCCCTTTGTCGAGCATAGCCTGCATCACCGGCTTTTGCAAAGAGGTGTCGTCGAGAAAAACCAGGAAGCTTTGCCAGTTATAACGCGCCCAGGCTGGCTCGGCCAGAAGGGTCAACCCTTTTACGCCGGACAACAAGGCGCGATAACGGTCCGCAATCTGTCTGCGGCGTTCGATTATCCCATCCAGACGCTTAAGTTGCGCCAGTCCCATCGCCCCCTGCATGTCGGTCATACGATAGTTGTAGCCGGTGGTGGAATAGCTTTCGATAATGACGGTCGAGCTGGAGTGCCGCCCAAGGTCGGAAACGTCCATCCCGTGCTGGCGTTCGAGCCGGAATCGCCGGTCAATCTTTTCGTCATCTGTGGTAATCATCCCTCCGTCGCCGGTGGTGATAACTTTACGAGGGTGAAAACTGAAGCAGACGGCATCGCCAATCGGTTTGCCCACTGGCTGAAACGTGGAGCCGCCATCCAGACTGATCCGGCTACCGATGGCGCAGGCGGCGTCTTCCACCAGCGGAACGTTCCAGCGTTTCGCCAGCGCCAAAAGCGCAGTCATATCGGCTGGGTTTCCCACCTGATGCACAATCAGGACAGCCGCCAGTCGCCCTTTGGGGTTTCCTATGCGGTTGAGTGGGCTTTCGGGCAAGTTTGCTGTAATGGAGAGGTCGCGCAACCAATAAGAGCCGTCGCGTTCTTCAAAACCGTTGACGAGCCACTGTTCCAGCGCGGCTGGGCTCATATTGAGATTGGTTGGATCAATATCAACGAACAGAGGTTCGGCCCCGCAGTGGCGGACGGAGTTCGCGGTGGCGATGAACGAATGGCTCACCGTCAACACCACGTCGCCCGGCGAGACGCCAACAGCTCTTAACGCAAGATGCAGGGCGGTGGTGCAACTGCTGACAGCGACGGCGAAACGCGCGTCAACAAGCCTGGCGAACGTATCTTCAAAAGCCTTAACCTTCGGCCCCTGTGTAACCCACCCCGAAAGGATGGCCTCGCGCACCGCCGCCGCTTCTTCCTCGCCTAGTGACGGTATGGCTATGGGGATACTCATGTCAATTCCTAATCCGACGGCGCGCTGTGGACAACCACGGCTCCGCCGATCCGGTTGACCAGTTGGCAGGTTCCATGGAGGCCAAAGTCTCCGGCGTTGGAGAAACGTTTTCGCGGAACCAGTTGATCGTCATCCGCAACCCTTCCTCGATGCCGATAGCCGGGCTGTCGCCCAAAGTTTCCCGCAGACGGGAGGCGTCGCCAAAAAGACGGAGCACGTCGCTAGGACGTCCGTCAACATGGACAGGTGGGGACGATAGCCCAATCAGCTCCGATATCTTCCGGGCTATTACGGCCACAGAAACTTCTTCGCCACGGCAAACGTTGAACGTCCGCCCCATTGCGGCGTCGCATTCAACCAGCCGTATCAGATAGTCCGCCGTTTCGGTGACGTAGGTGAAATCGCGGGTCTGCGCGCCATCTCCGAAAATAACTGGCGGTTTGCCAGCCAAAGCCCAGAGAATGAAACGTGGGATAACCTCCCCTTTCACCCCTTCGTAATGCTCACGAGGGCCATAGTTGTTGTGCGGGCGGGCGATGACCACATCCAGCCAACCGGCGCGATGAAAGACTTCGGCGTAATATTCGCCGGTAAGTTTAGATGCGCCGTAGATTGTCTCCGGTTTGAAATGGTAATCCTCCGGCATCGGAACGATATCGGCTGTGCCGTTGACCTCGGAGCTCGAACAGTAGAGAAACCGCTCCACCCTGCAACCTGCCGCCGCCTTGAGAACGTTCAATGTTCCCGTAGTGTTAACGTCGTGAACCACTGTGGGACTCTGGAGGCTGAGACGGACGTTGCGTGTCGCCATGTGGAACACGAACCGGGCGCCTTGTGACACAGCGGTGACAGCTTTGTAATCGAGAATGTCCCCTTCAACCATCTGCAGGCGGCGATTGCCCTTGTGATGCTCCAGGTTCTTCCAGCTTCCGCTCGACAGGTCGTCGAAAACCACTACATCGGCCCCTTTCGCAAGGAGCGCGTCAACCAGGTGGCTTCCTATAAAACCTGCGCCACCGGTGACCAGAACTCGCCCATCGCCTATTATCATGCGGAGCCGACCGCCTTAATGGAAACGTCAATCACCTTCTGCACCTGTTCCTGCGTCATTTCGGGATACATCGGCAGGCTGATCAGCGACGAACAGAGTTCCTCCGCCACCGGGAACGACCCGGCGCCCAGCCCCAAGCCTTTGTAGCAAGGTTGCAGGTGAAGCGGCGTCGGATAGTGCATCCCCACCCCGACTCCATTGGCGGCCAGCGTGTCGCGGAATGTCTCGCGATTCTTCACATGAACGATGTACAGGTGCCTGCTCGAAACATTGTGTTCCTTCACAGTGATTGGCCTTATCCCCCTGACTCCCGCAAAAGCGGCGTCGAATTTGGCGGAATGCGCTCTGCGAGCCTCGTTCCAGCCGGCCAGATGCGGCAATTTTATCCGCAGGATCGCGGCCTGAATTGCGTCCAGCCGCCCGTTGTATCCTTCAAGGATATGGATGTTTTTAACAGCCTGCCCATGTTCGCGCAACACCCTGACAGTTTCTGCGACAGCAGGATCGGCAGTGGTGACTGCCCCACCCTCTCCGCACGCGCCCAGGTTTTTTCCCGGATAGAAGCTAAATCCGGCGGCGTGGCCCAATGTTCCTGCAGACCCTCCGCGATGAGTGGCTCCATGAGCTTGCGCGGCGTCTTCCAACACTTTAAGTTCGTAACGTTTGGCCAGCTCCATGATAGCTGTCATATCCGCGCATTGCCCGTACAGATGCACAGGCGCTATCGCCTTGGGGCGGCGATCCTTCGGCCCCTTGCCGAAGACTGCGGCCAGATGGTCGGACAGCTTCTGCGGATCCATGAGCGCAGTGTCATGCTCGACATCCACGAAATCTATGGAAGCCCCGACCTGTGAAATAGCCTCGGTCGTGGCTATAAAAGTGTTCGGAACAGTGACTACCCGGTCCCCATGTCCAACGCCAAGGCCTGTCAAAGCGAAACGAAGCGCGTCAGTGCCCGAACAGACGCCTACGCAATGAGGGGAACCGACGAAGGCCGCAAACTCCTCTTCGAACCCGGTAACGTTCGGGCCACCAATGAATCCGGCGTTGTCGAATATTTTCCCCATCTGCTCAAGGATGGCCGCTTTCAGGGGCGCGTGTTGCGCCGGAAGATTTAAAAACGGTACGTTAACCGCTGAACCGCTCATTCTTACTCCTTTACCTCTCCAATGACCTTTGCAGGATTTCCCGCCACTATTGCCCGCGCTGGCACGTCGCGGGTTACAACGCTTCCGGCTCCGACCACGGCCTCTTCGCCAACGGTCACGCCGCACAATATCGTGCAGTTGCTACCCAAAGCCGCACGCCGCTTTATCGTTATCGTCTCGCAAACCCAGTCGCTTGCCCCTTTAAGCGCACCGTCGGGGGTCGTGGAACGGGGAAAGCGGTCGTTAATAAACATGACGCCATGCCCCACGAAGACCTCGTCTTCGATGGTAACGCCTTCGCAGATAAAAGTATGGCTCTGCACTTTGACGCGGGCTCCGATGACGGCGCCTCGCTGAATCTCCACAAACGTCCCGATGCGCGAATCGTCCCCGATCTTGCAACCGTAAAGGTTGGCAAAAGCGTATATTTTGACGTTTTCACCCAAAACAACGTCGTCGGAAACGATGGAATTAGGAAACCGCCCGCTCATGGCAATGTCACTTTCCGGCCATCGCTTGCTATGGAACGCTGGGCGCCATCCAATATCCGCATGACGCGCAGGCCAAGACGTCCATCGGAGATTGGAGCCCTCTTCTCGACAATGGCGGATAGAAAATCGTCGGCTTCCAGCGCGAGAGCTTCCCTCCGGTCAAGATGCGGCGCCACCATGTCGCCGGAACGATAGTCAACCAGAGCCTGACGCAAAGCCTCGATGTCGCCAGCCTTGACGCTGACGCCCTTATCGTAAATTTTCACCTTGTCGAACTGGTCAAGATCGTCGTACACGATCATCTTCTGCGAGCCGCCGATGATTGTTCTGCGTAGCTTCACCGGAGATAACCAGCTCATATGGAAATGCGCCACCATGCCGCTGGGATACGTAAGATGCAGGTAGGCGACACTCTCGAACTCGCTCAGGCCGAAGGTTGCGCCATGCGCGCTGATCGAGACGGGGTCTTCATCAATCAAATAACAGAGTATCGAGATGTCGTGGGGGGCAAGGTCGTAGATGACGTTGACATCGCTCTGGAACAGGCCCAGATTTATCCGCACAGAGTCAATGTACAGGATATCCCCGAGGTTTCCAGACTTCACATCGTCCCGGATTCGCCGGACGGCTCCGGTGAAAAGAAACGTGTGATCCACGGCAAGCGTCAGCTTTTTCTTATCGGCGAGATTCACCAGTTCTTCGGCCTGCCCGGCGAACTGCGTGAACGGTTTTTCCACAAAGACATGCTTCCCGGCTTCCAGGGCGCGGCGGCACAGCTCATAATGCGTAGATACCGGAGTGGCTATCAGTACCGCATCAAGCGATGAGTCTTCGAGAAGATCGTCATATCGCTCAGTCACTTTGGCGTTCGGATAGGCCGTTTTGGCCTGCTGAGCGCGTTTCGGGCTCATTTCGCAAATCGTAGCAAGAACGCATCCCTTGTTTAGGGAGAAATTTCGAGCCAGATTCGGCCCCCAGTAACCGTACCCCACCAACCCGACGTTTAGCGCCAATTTTCTCGCCTTTCTGTCTTAAAGATATGTGAAATTTCCACATACGGTTGTTCCGCAAACTGCATATTATAGTGGCGAACCCTATGCAGGTCACGCGATTTTTTAAGGGCGTATTATCGCCGTCGCGTCAGTTGCATTGAGCGCAGGGTTACGGCAATCAATCTTTTTTTTGAAAGAGCCGCACTTGCTAAATCATGGCTTCCCGTTTTACCATTCACCAAAAGTCAATGATCGCTTGGCCGCTGGCGAGCGGGAATTGACGATAGACTTGTGGAATCCGACGCGGGAAGGAGCCTGTGAATTTCAATCAGCTTGAGGCCGAGAGCATAGAGATCATCCGTGAAGCTTACGCCAATGCGGCCAACCCGGTTATGTTGTACTCGATCGGGAAAGATTCTTCCGTAATGCTCCATCTTGCCCGGAAGGCTTTTTTCCCGGCGATCCCGCCCTTCCCGCTCCTGCATGTGGACACCACATGGAAATTCCTGGAAATGTATGCGCACCGCGACCGAATGGTGGCGGAGACAGGTATGAAGCTGATCACTTACACGAACCAGGATGGAGTGGCCGCTGGCGTCAACCCTTTCACTCACGGCTCCACTTACTACACGGACGTGATGAAGACGGAGGCGTTGAAGAAACCGCTGGATATGTATGGTTTCGATGTGATTTTCGGCGGAGCGCGGCGCGATGAGGAAAAGTCCCGCGCCAAGGAACGCATATTCTCGTATCGCGCCCCCGGACACAGGTGGGATCCCAAAGTCCAGCGACCCGAATTGTGGTCGCTCTACAACACACGCATCAAAAAGGGGGAAACAATCCGCGTTTTCCCCCTTTCCAACTGGACAGAACTCGATATATGGCTATACATCTACCATGAGAAGATACCCATCGTGCCGCTTTATTTCGCCAAGGAAAGGCCCGTGGTGAGGCGTGGCGACGCATGGATAATGGTTGACGACGACAGACTGCCGCTGGAACCGGGAGAAACCCCCGAAATACGAATGGTGCGTTTCCGCACGCTTGGCTGTTATCCGTTGACCGGAGCTGTGGAAAGCTCTTCGGGCACGCTGGAGGAAATAATCGCCGAGACTTTCAGCGCGCGCACTTCCGAACGGCAGGGCCGTCTGATTGATTCCGACCAGGCGGCTTCCATGGAAAAGAAAAAGGCGGAGGGGTATTTTTGATGAAAGACCTTCGGCCAAAAGACATCTCGGAGTTGTTTTCCGGCCAGACCGAAAAAACCACTTTGCGGTTTATAACCTGTGGTAGCGTGGACGATGGGAAATCAACCCTCATCGGGCGACTGCTTCACGAGTCCAAGCAGATATTCGACGACCAGATGACGGCGCTGGAGAGTGAATCGCGATTATACGGCACGCAGGGTGAAAAGCTCGATTTCGCCCTGCTGGTTGACGGCCTGCAGGCCGAGCGTGAGCAGGGCATAACCATTGACGTGGCGTATCGCTTCTTCGCCACGGACAAACGGCGCTTCATCGTGGCCGACACACCGGGCCACGAGCAGTACACGCGGAACATGGCTACCGGAGCCTCGACAGCCGAGCTTGCCGTGCTTTTGGTGGACGCCCGCAAAGGTGTGTTGACGCAGACCCGCCGCCATGCACGCATTGTGGCGATGATGGGAATACGGCAGGTTGCCCTCGCGGTGAACAAAATGGATATGGTTAATTTTGACGAAGCTGTGTTCAACCGCATCGTCGAAGATTTCCGCCAGTTCGCCGTCCCTTTCGAATTCGCCCGTGTGCAATCCATCCCACTTTCCGCGCTGGATGGTGACAATGTCTCCTCACCCGGCAATCGCATGGCTTGGTATGAAGGCCCTACCCTTCTGGACTACCTCGAAACGGTGGAGACGCATGTCGGTAAAACATCCGCTCCCTTCAGGATGCCGGTTCAGTGGGTCAACCGCCCCAACCCGGATTTCCGTGGCTTTTGTGGCCGGATCGCGCAGGGAGCCATATGGCCGGGGTCCGCAGTGAAGGTATTGCCATCCGGTGTTCATAGCAAAGTGAAGGAAATCGTCGCCTGGGAAGGAAACCGGGAACGGGCCGAGACTGGCGAGTCTGTGACCCTGACTCTTGAGGATGAAGTTGGCGTAAGCCGCGGAGATGTCATAGTTTCTTTGGACGACCCGCCACAGGTGGCCGACCAGTTTGAGGCGACCGTGCTATGGATGTCGGAGCATCCGCTGGTTCCAGGGCGGCTGTACCTGCTCAAGATACATAACAGGGAAGTTACCGCGTCGGTAACCGAGATTAAATACAAGGTTGACGTGAATAACGGCGCGCATCTGGCCATCAAGACGCTTGCGGCTAACGAGATCGCCGTCGTCAACCTCAGCTTCAACCAGCCGGTTGTATTTGAGCCATATTCGGCAAATAGGACACTTGGCGGTTTCATACTGATTGATAAGCTCAGTTTTGAAACCGTTGGCGCCGGAATGATAATCTTCGCCCTGCGCAGGGCGTCGAACATCCACTGGCAGGCTCTGGAAATCAACAAGGAGACCCGCTCTGCGCTCAAACGGCAGAAACCATACTGCATCTGGTTTACCGGCCTGTCCGGGTCCGGCAAATCCACGATTGCAAATCTCCTTGAAAAACGCCTGCACGCCGATGGGCGGCATACATACATCCTGGACGGCGACAACGTGCGGCATGGGCTTAACAGGGATTTGGGGTTCACCGAGGTTGACAGGGTGGAGAACATACGCAGGGTGGCCGAAGTGGCCAAGCTTATGGTGGATGCGGGACTGATAACCCTGGTCTCTTTCATCTCTCCATTTACGGATGAGCGGAGAATGGCCCGTGGCTTGTTCGAGCCGGGGGAATTCATAGAGGTGTTTGTGGACTCGCCGCTGGAAGAGTGCGAGCGGCGCGACACAAAAGGCCTATATGCCAAAGCCAGAAAAGGCGAATTGAAAAACTTCACTGGAATAGACAGCGCATATGAAGCTCCCGAAGCCCCGGAGGCGCATTTGCGAACCAAGCACGAATCGCCCGACGTATGCGTCGAGCGTATTCTCCAACTTATAAAACCATCTGAATGACGAAATGAAAATCGGACAAGCCGGAAGCAAATTCGAACTGGATCAAACCTCTAACTCGAATAGATGTGAGCCATCCAGAGGTTTTAGAATATGAAGCGAACGATACTTTGCGCGGTGGGCACTCGCCCTGAGGCCATCAAAATGGCTCCGGTCATTTTGGCTCTGAAGAAAAACGATGATTTCAACGTCCGCGTGATGGCGACGGCGCAACACCGGCAAATGCTCGACCAAGTGATGAAAGTGTTCGGCGTCGAGCCTGATATTGATCTGGACATCATGCGGCCAAATCAGGATTTGACGGCTTTGACGGCGCGGCTACTGCTCAACCTCGATGAGGTATTGGTCAAGGAAAAACCGGATGTCGTCCTCGCCCAGGGCGATACCACAACGGTGATGACTGTCGCGCTGGCCTGTTTCTATCGCCGTATCCCGTTCGGCCATGTGGAAGCCGGGTTGAGAACCTGGGACATGGCTAACCCATTCCCGGAGGAGATGAACAGGGTCATCGCCGGACGGCTTGCGAAATGGCACTTTGCGCCCACGGAAGGCTCGCGCCAGAATCTGTTGCGTGAGGGAGTCTCCTCTGCTGATATTGTGGTTACCGGCAACACTGTGATTGACGCGCTACTTAGCGTAGCGGATCGTGATATGGAACTGCCGGTCGGACTAGACCCGGCCAAACGGTTGATATTGGTTACAGCGCACCGAAGGGAAAATTTTGGCGAGCCTTTCGAGCGGGTATGCCGGGCTTTGCTCGCTTTGGTAGAGCGCAATGCCGATGTTCAGGTTCTATACCCCGTGCATCCCAAT
Organism: Nitrospinota bacterium; assembly: GCA_015231995.1. Lineage (GTDB taxonomy): Bacteria > Nitrospinota_A > UBA7883 > UBA7883 > JACRLM01 > JADGAO01. Next base: position 16,244 of record JADGAO010000040.1, read on the forward strand.
CCTAACGTGCGCGATACTGCGTATCGCATTCTGGGAAATCACCCCGGAATAGTGTTATGCGAACCGCTGGACTATCTGCCTTTCGTAGCGGCGATGAAGAGGGCGTATATCATTTTGAGCGATTCTGGCGGCGTGCAGGAAGAAGCTCCCGCATTAGGAAAGCCGGTACTCGTGCTCCGGCATGAGACTGAACGCCCGGAAGCTGTCGCAGAGGGAGTGGTGAAACTGGTGGGAACGGACTATGACACGATCGTTTCGGAGAGCCAGCGTTTGTTGGATGACGAATCCGCCTACCGTAAGATGGCGCGTGGTGTTTCCCCATACGGGGACGGACATGCGGCGGAACGTATCGTCAAGACTCTCAGGGATTATTTTTTGGGGTTTGACAATGAAAAATTTGCTGGGATGGATAATGAGAAATCCTGATTTGACAGATGTGGAAATCGAGTCGGCCCTGCCTGTAATGCGAAAGCTGGTATGGGCGGACAGGGAGCAAAGGGGGAAACTTCAGGAACTCGGTTTGAATGTAACACCTGTAAATTTTTATTCGAACATCCCCTCTATTTCTGAGGTGATGAGTTCGTATGAATATACCGATGCTTCTATCCCGTATTTAAATGAAACTATCTTTAATAAGGAGGCTCTCCGCGAAGAGCTTTCCAGGCTCATCCCTTTTTCGGAGGATTTCACTCCCCCCGAAAATGGGAACGAGGAAAATTGCGACCGTTTTTTCTGGAAAAACAGCCAGTTTACTTATAGCGATGCGATGTCATACTACGCATATATCAGGCGTATCAAACCAAAAACAGTGGTTGAAATCGGTAGTGGTTTTTCATCCCTTGCCGCGCTAGAGGCCCTCGGCAAAAATGGCGTGGGTAAATTGAAATGCATAGAGCCATTCCCACGGCCATTTATCACAAAGCTCGGAAGCTCCGGCACGATTGACCTGCATAAAACTCCCGCGCAAGGGATAACTCCGGAAACTCTGAACTCCATGCTGGCAGATGGCGATATCCTTTTTATTGACTCGACCCACACAGTTAAAAGTGGTAGCGACTGCCTACATATCTACCTTCGTTTACTTCCGCACATCAATAAAAAGATATTTGTACATGTGCATGATTTTTTTTTGCCTTTTGGAATACCCAAAGATTGGCTCCTGGATTTGCACATTTACTGGACGGAACAGTACCTACTCCTAGCATGGATGCTTGACAATCCGCGTGTGTCAGTTTTATTCGGAAGCGCGTATCACCAGCATTTCAATGCTGATCTTCTGGATTCTTTTATGCGTGGCCGAAATATCAGCGGGGGAAGCAGTTTCTGGCTTGAATATGATGGCCGGCGCGGATAGAAACTGACTGACATGCGCCACCGCATCCTGTACATTATGAATGTTGATTGGGACTGGGTGAAGCAAAGGCCCCATTTCATCGCCGAACATCTCTCCCGTTTAAACGATGTTATGGTCATTTACCCATACGACCTTTACCTGCACGGACGCAAACGTGGTTATCTTCCGAAGAATGAACGCTCTAAAGTCAGGTTGTATCCGTTTTTGCGTCTTCCTTTCGGCAGATGGTCGTCGCTTATCCGCAAAATAAATGTGTTCGCATTGCGGACGCTGGCGAAATTATTGCTCAACCGGCTACGCCCGGATATAGTGTGGATTTCATCGCCGCAATTGTTCGAGTATCTTCCCAAAAATCTTCCTTCGCCACATCCTGACGAAGAAGTCCTCCAAGGGCAAGCGCAAGCTTCGCC
>JADGAO010000041.1 GCA_015231995.1 Nitrospinota bacterium
TGCTCACGATAAGCCTGCTTGGGACGCTTTACAAAGGAGCGGCCCGGTATCCGACTCCCATGCTGTATGCGGCGTCGTGCCTGTTTCTGATACTCATCGGCGGACTGACAGGTATTCCGCTGGCTCTTACATCTTTGACACTGCATCTGGCCGAAACATATTTCGTCGTCGCTCATTTCCACTTCATCATGGGCATAATGGCCACATTCGCGCTCTTCGGTTCGATCTATCACTGGTTCCCGAAGTTTACCGGCAGGATGTACAACGAAACGGCGGGAAAGATCGGCTTCTGGCTTAATTTTATCGGCGTCAACGTCACGTTCCTTGTTCTTTTCGATATCGGGGTCAAGGGAATGCCCCGCAGATACTACGACTACGCCATGTTCCCGCAGTTCGAGTTCTCGCATAAAATCGCCACAGCCGGGGCTTTCCTTATCGCCATTGGCATGACGATAACCATCCTTAACTGGATCATTTCAGCCTTTAAGGGAGCCAAAGCTACGGACAACCCCTGGGGAGCGAAGTCGCTTGAGTGGACACATACGACAACACCTCCTGGGCCGGGCAACTTTCCGAAGATACCGGTAATTGACGAGAATTGGTCGCCCTATAACTATGGCAGGCACACGGCAAAGACCATTTAGACTTTCGCCTGAAAGGAGAGCTTTGCATAATCCATCACGTTCGAAATATTGTCATTCTGAACGGAGCGAATGCGTAGTATGGAAATCGCTTGATTATGCAAAGACCTCCTTTACAAGAGTTGTCAGATGCTCTACGGGCAATAAAATCCGACTGAACGCTCAATATTTTGCGTAATTTTGGCAACGCCTAAGAATTATTATTGCATTAGGCCTTGGAATAAGGCTAATATATGTTCTCATACCATTTCGTTTACCAAAAAGGAGGGGGGAAGTGGAACCAAGGCAAGGGGAACCTCAGTATAATTTCGTTATTGTCCAGTTTTTCGCCATCATGGCAACGGTCTACCTGGTGGTGGGCGCCCTGGTAGGGGTGTACATCGCCGCAGAGCTGGCGTGGCCAGCCCTGAATTTCGACATTCCGTATCTGACCTTCGGAAGGCTTCGGCCTCTTCACACAAACGCCGTCATTTTCGCATTTGGCGGTTGCACATTGTTCGCCACGTCTTATTACATTGTGCAAAGGACCTGTTATACGCGCCTGTGGAGCGACAAGTTGGCGTGGATCACGTTCTGGGGATGGAACGCGGTCATCGTCAGCGCTGTCGTAACTCTTCCACTGGGAATCACGAGCGGCAAGGAATACGCGGAGCTGGAGTGGCCGCTGGACATCCTGATAGCCGTCGTCTGGCTATCGTACATGTTCAACTTCGTGATGACGGTGGCCAGCCGCAAAGTGTCGCACATTTATGTGGCGAACTGGTTCTTTATGGCAATGCAGGTGATGATAACGTACCTGCACGTCGTTAACAGCCTGGCGATACCGGTGGGACTCTTTAAATCATACTCGATCTTTGCCGGTCCGCAGGACGCAATGGTGCAATGGTGGTATGGCCATAACGCCGTCGGCTTCTTCCTGACCGCCGGGTTTCTTGGGATCATGTATTACTTCGTGCCCAAGCAGGCGGGGCGCCCAATCTTTTCATACAGGCTATCCGTCATTCACTTCTGGACGCTTATCTTCGGATACGTCTGGATCGGGGGGCATCACCTTCAATATACCGCCCTGCCGGACTGGTCCGGGTCGCTTGGCGCCGCTATCTCACTTGCGATGATAATCCCATCGTGGGGTGGCGCGGTGAACGGTATGCTTACCCTTTCCGGGGCGTGGGACAAGCTACGGACGGACTACACGTTGCGGTTCCTTATCGTCTCGCTGGCGTTCTACGCGATGTCCACGTTCGAGGGGCCGCTGATGTCCATCCGCACGGTCAACGCGCTTTCGCATTACACCGACTGGACGGTGGGCCATGTTCATTCCGGCGCGTTAGGCTGGGTGGCGATGGTCTCCATGGGAGCCATCTACCATTTGGTTCCACGGTTGTGGAACACGGAACTTTACTCCACCAAGCTCGTCAACACGCATTTCTGGATGACGACGATAAGCATCGTTTTCTACATATCCGCCATGTGGGTTTCCGGCATCATGCAGGGGCTGATGTGGCGCGCCTATGACGAGCAGGGAACGCTTATGTACTCCTTTGCCGAGTCTGTGGCGGCAATGCATCCTTACTACGCGTTGCGATGGTTCGGCGGGACGCTGTTCCTGCTCGGGACGATAGTGATGCTCTTTAACGTGCTGATGACCGTGACCAGGGCCAGGACCGCTCCGGCTCTCGCTCACGCCTCGGCGTAAGGGGGGAATCAGGACATGACTGATAACGGAAAACCGAAGAAGTTCCAGGAAAAGATGGAACTCAATGTCGCGCTTTTTATGTTGACGCTCGCTATCGCGGTTTCGATCGGCGGCCTGGTCACCGTCGTGCCGCTTTTCTACCTGAACAGCACATGGGAAGACAGGGCGACGACCCCCGATGGGAAACCCAAGAACCCGGAACTGTCCAGCGTGCGCCCTTACAGCGCGTTAGAACTGGCCGGGCGGGACATATACATCCGTGAGGGATGTTACACCTGCCACTCGCAGATGATACGCCCGTTCCGCGACGAGAAGGAACGGTATGGCCATTATTCGCTCGCGGTGGAGTCGAAATACGACCATCCGTTCCAGTGGGGATCAAAACGCACGGGGCCTGACCTTGCGCGTGTGGGCGGGAAATACTCCGACCAGTGGCACGAAGCGCATCTTCTCGATCCAAAGTCCGTCGTGCCGGAGTCGGTGATGCCTCGCTATCCATGGTTCGCCAAGGCTACGCTGGACCCGAATTGCGTTGTCTCCAGCATGAAAGGGATGAAGATGTTGGGCGTGCCCTACACCGACGAAGACATATCTAAGGCTCCGGCGATGGTGCAGGGGAAGACGGAGATGTCTGCGATCATCGCCTATCTGCAGGTTCTTGGAACGATGGTCAAATTCGAGGAGGGGAAGGATTACCGTGACTAAACTTGCGAATTACTTCCATACGGACTGGGCGGCGATGACCTCCGTCGACTGGCTGGGGCTAACATTGACCGTCTCTGTGGCGATACTCATGGCCGGAGCCTACGCTTATGCGTTCAATCCGGCCAATAAAGAGCGCTTCAACGATCACCGGTTCATCCCCCTGTGCGATGACCGATTGGATAAAGAGGACTGACATGGCTGAAAAAAAAGACCCTTACGAGGCTAAAGACACAGGGCACGAGTGGGACGGCATAAGGGAGCTTAAAAACGATCCTCCGGGCTGGTGGATGACGGGTGGATACATAAGCATCATTTTCCTGATCGTCTACTTTGTGCTGTATCCATCCATTCCGCTGGTTCACGGTTATACGAAAGGTTTGCTGGGCTGGACGCAGGTTGACGAGTACAAAAGCTCGCTTGCGGAGATAATGAGCGTCCGTGCGCCGTTCGAGGAAAAAATCGCCAAGAAAAGCGCGAAGGAAATCCTGGCCGATCCACAGCTTTCGCAGTTTGCGCTGGCTTCGGCCAAGGCGGTCTTCGGCGATAAATGCGCCCCGTGCCACGGCTCCGGCGGACAGGGTGGCCCCGGGTTCCCTACGCTGGCCGACGACGAATGGGTGTATGGCGGAACGATCGAGGGCATTACGGAGAGCATTACGGGCGGCAGGCAGGGAATGATGCCGGCGTACAAGGCCACGTTAAGCGAACAAGAGGTCAACGACCTTGTCGCGTTCATCTCCGGCCTCAACACGGGCAAGGCTCACGACCCCGGCAAAGCGGTGTTCCTTGGGCAGACGGCCGGGCAGGCCGACTGCGTGACCTGTCATGGAGAGGACGCTAAGGGCAACCCCGATGTCGGCGGCGTGAACCTTACCGACAAGATTTGGCGTTTTGAAGGCACACAGGAAGGGATAAAACGCACCATACTCCACGGCGTCAACCAGGAGGACGACAAGGAGACAAGGAAAGCGCTTATGCCCACGTTTGGTGGTAAGCTTTCAGAAGGACAGATCAAACAGCTTGCCGTCAAGGTGTTCATGTTCGGAGGCGGCAAGAAAGGTTAGCGGTGGGTCGGATAAAGGCGCTTGCGCGAAGTGACACTTGGCGTCTCGAGGCGGTTTTCTCCCACCCGTATTCAGAAGGGAGAACAGTTTGCGCCGGGAGAGACGTGAGTTGGAAGATGTGGAAGCGCCGGCAACGCCCACGCCCGGAACGTTAGGAAAAACCGTGTCGCCACCGCCGGAGCCGGAATCAACTGATCCGGCGGTGGATCACGAAGAGATAGAGAAACTCTACGAAGAAGCGGGCCACTGGGACGTAAACCTCGGCGAGGAGACTATCCACGCCAAGCGAATACAGGGACAGTTCCGGCGCATCAAATGGTATGTGGCCTCCATCTACCTGCTCTATTTTCTGGGGCCGTACCTGCGGTGGGATGGGCGGCAGGCGATACTCTTCGACATACCAGCCAGAAAGAACTACCTCTTCGGGATAACCATATGGCCGCAGGACGTGTGGATGCTCTCGCTCGTCCTTCTCACTTTCTTTATCGCCCTATTCACCGCGACGGCGCTTGCGGGGCGGGTCTTCTGCGGCTACATCTGCTGGCAGACCGTCTGGGTGGATGTGTACACATGGATAGAAGAGAAGCTCGAAGGGCATCCCGCCCAGAGAAGAGCGCTCGACAAAGCCCCGTGGTCTTTGCGCAAATTCAGGATCAAGGCGGTGAAACATTCCATATGGCTCACGCTAAGCGCCCTCACCGGGATAACGTTCACAGCGTATTTCACGGACGCTTACGGGATGTGGAGGGATTATTTCTCGCTCCAGGGCTCTTTTTACATCTGGGTGACGCCGTTACCGTTCTTGATTGGCTCTTACATAGGCGTCGGGTTTATGCGGGAGCAGATTTGTTTCTGGCTCTGCCCCTACGCGCGCATACAGGGGGTGATGACCGACCCGGAGTCTATCCTTCCCGCTTACGACAAAGGCCGCGGAGAGCCGCGTGGAAAAATCAGCCGCGACGGTTCGACGAAAGGCGACTGCATAGACTGCAACCTGTGCGTGGCCGTCTGCCCGATGGGGGTGGACATCCGGTACGGCCAGCAGGAGGGTTGCATAACTTGCGGCTTGTGCCTGGATGCGTGCGACTCCGTGATGGAGAAAGTCGGAAGGCCCACCGGGCTGATCCGGTACATGGCGTTGGTGGAGTCGGGAGGGAAGGCGCGGCTCAACATTCTAAAGCGTCCGCGTATGATGATATACATTTTGATACTCGCCGGGGCCATGGCCGGCGTCGTTTACGGACTTGTAAACCTGACGCCTATGAAGCTGACCGTCATACATGACCGTCAACCGCTTTATATCATGCTGTCCGACGGGTCCATACAGAACGGATACACCGTGAAGATACTCAACAAAACAGACAACGCCGCCACTTTCAAGCTTTCGGTCAGCGGCGTGAAGGACGCAAGCGTCGAGTTGCTCAACGAGAACACAACAGCCCCGGCCGGCAAGATGCTCACGCTTACGGCCAGGGTAAAGGTGGGCGCCGACGACGCGCCTAAAGGCGTAGGGTCTATACTTTTCCGCGTTTACAGCGATGGAAACCCAGCCCTTGACGCCACATACGGAAGTTCTTTTGTCGGCCCGAAATAGTCTGGCTGGCCTGTAAAGGAGAATGGAGAAAATGGACGCGATGACACCGGAATCAACAGCGAAGACAAGCGCGTTGGCAAGCCCCTGGGTATGGGGGTTCATAGGATTGATCAGCGTGGCGCTGATGGTGAACATGACGATGGCCTATCTGGCGGTGAGCACCTCGCCGGGGCTTGTCGCCAAAGACTATTACGAACGGGGCAAATCATTCGAGAAAAGGGCGACGCTTCAATCGGCTACCCTTGATCGGTTGCAATGGAAGCTGTCCCTGTCCGCGCCTGAGAAGATAACCGCAGGGGAGAAGGTGACGTTTAATCTTACGGCGCAAGGGGCGGACGGTCTGCCTGCAAAAGCCGCTACCGCCAGGCTTTTCGCATATCGCCCATCGGACGCCAAGGCGGATTTCTCTTCACCGATGACGCATGTTGAAGGCTCCGGCTATGTGGCGGATGCTGTTTTCCCGCTGAAAGGCGTGTGGGACATCATCGTGACGGTAAGCGACGGCGATGGCCATGCGGATGTCATACGAAGGATATCCGTAGCCGCCCCCGCAACATCCAGGTGAAAGATTCAGCGTTGCCTGCGTCCACATTGCGGCGTCAGGCTGGCGCCTGTTTTCACTGCGGCCTTCCCCTGCCCCCGGATGAGACGGTTCATGGCGAGGTGGATGGGGAAAAGAAGTTTTTCTGTTGCAAAGGGTGCAAAGCCGTATCAGAAGCGATTTACGAGGCCGGCCTTCAGGGATTTTACGAACGCTCCCACGGTGAGGCTCCTTACGGCCCCCCGCCCTCCCCTCCTGAAGATATCGCCGCATATGATTTGCCGGAGATACGCGGCGAATTCGTAACGAAGGCAGGGGACGGGGACGAAGCCAGCCTGCTCGTAGAGGGCATCCATTGCGCCGCCTGCGTATGGCTTATAGAACGCGCCCTCGCCAAAACTCCGGGTGTGACTGGCGCGGAGGTCAATATGGCGGCGAGGAAACTCAAGGTGCGATGGGATCCGGCGCGCATAAAGCTTTCCGGCATAATCCACAATCTTTCGAGCATCGGCTATTCCGCTGTGCCATACAGCCTCGACGCCGCAGACGAAAGCGCCCGCGCCAGGCTTCGCGGGCTTCTGTATCGGATGGGGTTCGCGGGCTTCGCGGCGATGAACATGATGTGGGTGGCCATCGCCCTGTGGACGGGAGCCGGGCAGGACGAGTACCGCGACTTCTTCCGCTGGGTAGGGTTTGCGCTGGCGACGCCGACTCTTTTCTATTCCGCCGGGCCTTTTTTTATCGGAGCCGTTCGCGGGCTTTCGGCGCGTTCGTTGACGATGGATTTGCCGATAGTCATCGGAGCCTCCGTAACGTACGCCTATTCCATCTTCGTAACGATGGGAGCCATTCCAACGGGCGAGGTCTATTTTGACACCGTAGTCACCTTCATATTCGTCATTCTGATAGGCAGGTATCTGGAGGCGGCGGCGCGGCGGCGCGCATGGGACGCCACCGGAAGGCTCGTGGAGCTTGCGCCCCGTGTGGCCACAATCATCACCGATGGAGTTGCGCGGAGCGTACCCGTCAAATCGGTGAAAATTGACGAGCTTGCCCTCGTGAGGCCTGGCGAGAAGATCGGCGTGGACGGAGTGGTCGTGGACGGGGAGAGTGAAGTGGACGAGTCCGCGCTGACGGGGGAGTCCCGCCCGGTTCCCGTAGGAGCCGGAAGGCTCGTAGTCGCCGGATCCATGAACGGGTCGGGGGCGTTGACAGTCCGTGTAACACGCCTTTCGGGGGATACGGCCATCGCCCGGATGGTAAGGCTGATGGAGAAGGCGCAGGCCAGCCGTGGCCGGACACAAAGGTTGACGGATAAAGTCGTCCCCTGGTTCGTCAGCGGCACGTTGAGTATCGCAATGTTCACGTTCCTCTACTGGTGGAGAGTTGCGGGAGTGGAGATGGCGATCATCGCCTCGACCTCCGTGCTGATAATAACCTGCCCGTGCGCTCTGGGGATGGCGGCGCCCATGTCCGTCGTCGTTGCGTCCGGCGCAGGGGCGAGACGCGGGATTTTTGTGAAAAGCGGCGAGGCGTTGGAAACCCTTTCGAAGGTGAACCACTTCGTTTTCGACAAGACCGGGGCGTTGACGGAGGGGAAGAACAAAGTGACGGCCATTACGCCGTTCGGCCATTTCGACGAGGATGGATTGTTGCGCCTGGCGGCGGCTGTGGAATGGCGTTCGGAACATCCGCTGGCGAAGGCTATCGTGCGCGAGGCGGCAGTCCGAGCCATCAGCGCGGATTGGGCGGTGGAAAATTTCAACGCCAAACCCGGATGCGGCGTGCGCGCGGTCGTCAACGGCGAGAAGGTTGTGGCAGGAAACGCCGTATGGCTTGCGGACAATGGGGCGCCGGTGGAAGAGCGCCTGCTTGCCTCCGCCGAAGATGAAGAGAGAAAAGGGGCAACCTGCGTTTTTGTGGCGGTGAGCGGCAAACACGCTGGGCGGATAAGTGTAAGCGACGATTTGCGTAAAGGTTCCGTGGAAACGGTGAACTTCTTGCGCAGTCATGGATATAAGATAACGATGCTCACGGGCGACCGGTGGCCGGTGGCGGAGACAGTCTCTGCAAGGCTTGGCGGGATGAACGTGAAAAGCCAGATGTTGCCCGAAGACAAAGAGGCGGCGGTGCGCGGCCTCCGGGAGTCCGGCGACGTGGTGGCGATGGTGGGCGACGGCGTTAACGACGCTCCGGCGCTCGTCCGGGCGGATGTCGGCATCGCGCTATCGTCAGGCGCGGATGTCTCCGTGGAAAGCGCGGATATCGTAATTACGGGATCGAGCCTGGGCGGGGTGACGGAGGCTCTCGGCCTTGCCCGCAGAACGATGGACGCGATTCGGAAGAACATCACAATCTCCATCGCTTACAATATGGTCATGGCCCCGTTGGCGGCGGCTGGTTATCTGACGCCGGTTTTCGCCGCCATCGCCATGCCGTTAAGCTCCCTGCTGGTCATTGGCGTCGCAATCAGGATAGACAGAAAAAGGCCGCATGGCTAAAGGACGATGAAATGGAAGTGATATACGGGCTGTTGCCGTTGATAGCCATTTTAGGACTGGCGATGGTCGGGATACTTTTCTGGGCGATACGAAGCGGCCAGTACGACGATATGGAAGGCCCCGGCTGGCGTGTCATCATGGACGACGACGACCCTCTACTGCCCAACCGGCGCAAAGAGACGTCTGCGAGCGATACCCCGCAACCTGTGGATGATTTGGCGGCCCCGAAAAAACCCACGAGCTAACCACCGGTGTGCGAGTGGCTATGGCCGTGATCGCTATGATGGCCTGTGTGGATGAACGGTTTTGCGATCATGAAAAAGCCGTACAGGACAAGCGCCATCGCCGCCACTTTCAGAATCTTTCCCCGTAGCGCAGGGCTTATGGCCCGCGTGACCGCACCTACAAGCAAAAGCGCGGGAACCGTTCCCAGGCCGAAAACGATCATCGTCAATGCGCCTTCAACGGCGCTCGATGATGAAAACGCGAGAGCCAGCGCCGCATAGACAAGGCCGCATGGCAGGAAACCGTTCCACAACCCCACGACCCCGAACGCTATCAACGATTCACGTCCCGCCGCCTTCTTCATGTATCCGGTGGGAGGTCTGAGCAAAGCCAGGCCTGCGAATCTCTCCGGGACGAATCCGGCCAGTTGAAGCGCGAAAAAGACCATCACCAGCCCAGCCACCACAGATAGAGCCGTCTGCGCCGGAGCCAGTACGCCAGCTGTCGCCGATATCGCGCCACCAAAAAATCCGGCGAGCAAACCAAGAATGGAGTAGCCAAGCAATCGCCCGGAATGGTACAGGATAACGGAAGGTTTCCACGCCCCGCCAGCTCCAAGCGACAACGCCACGACAATGCCCCCGCACATTCCGGCGCAGTGCAATCCACCTGCGGCGCCCATAAGAAAAGCCGGGATGAGAGATGACAAGTTCACAATACAGGTTCTCCCGAAGAGTTGGCCTCAAATTTTTGATGGATATCCGGTATCATCCCATTGAGGCGTGACACTGCGCCATTACTTTTTATCCCTAACAGCAGAATTGATAGCTGTTATTTTTAAGCGATAGCGAATAATACTCTCCTCGAGAACGCAACTGTAAACTGATATAGAATAGTATGGCGTCAATTTAGCTTTGCGCGGCATTTTTTGACGACGGCAAAAGCCTGCGATTGAGGACAGGGTGAGACATATCTTGAAGAGAGACTTTGCGGCGTCGTTGATAGCGGTGGCGCTATTGGCGTCGCCCGTGTGCGGGGCTACGGATGATACGCCGCTGACCGATACGGAAAAATCCACGCAAACCGCGCCATCCGAACCCGCCACTCCACCGGCAGTGGGCCCACCCGCTGGAAATGAAGGGAAGGATGTTTTTCGTGATACCGTTCGCGACGCCACGGAAGCTGTCGCTGACGAGGCAAAGAGCTTGACCGACGAGGCCGTGCAAATAGGTAAGGAGACTATAGAGAAGTACTCTGCAGAACACGAGGTCATTTCCAAGGCGATCATAGAAACCGCAAAATGGATGGATGATTTCTTTAAGACTACCCGTAACATTGAAGAAGAGAATAGAAGCTGGCTAAGAGTGAGCGCCGAAGCGCGTTTTGAGGATGGCAAAGGCTCCGACGCCAACGTATCCACCGACCTGCGGCTGGTTCTGCCTACGCTAGAGAAGCGCACAAGCCTGATAATAAGCACCCTCGCCGAAGACCTTGATGCGCCCAAGAAGGATGTTATCCCCCCAGTCAAAGGCGCCAACACAACGACAGTCCAAACGAACAAGGATGTGGCCGCCGGCCTGCGGCATATTTTTACCGAAGCCGAAGGATTCAACTTCCGCGCGGACCTGGCGATGCGGTATATAAACTTACGCCCAGACCCCTTTGGCAGGATACGGTTACGCGTGGCATTGCCGGGGGAAGAGATGGAGTCTAGCATAACCTCGCGCCTGACATGGTTTTCGACAACCGGTTTCGAGGCTCAGGCAGTGGCTGATTTTGACATAAAGTTTTTACGCAGGGACTTGTTGCGCATCTCTCCTGAGATCGACTGGTATGAAGCCAAGGATAAGCCTGGTTACTTCTACGGGGCGCCGATACGCTATTTCCAACCGCTTGGCGAAAAGGACGCTCTCCTGTACGAGACGTACATCTGGTTTTCCAGCCATCCGACTCATCATATAGACGACTTCGGCTTTCGGGGAAGTTACCGCCGTAGCATTTATAAGAGCTGGGTGTTTGCCGAAATCGGCGCATGGATGCGGTTTCCACGAGAAAGGGATTTTACCACGACGCTGGGAGCCATTATAAAGGTGGACACCTATTTCGGCTATACGGAATGAAAGCTGTCTGACAGGCCGTTCAAACCGCAGGGACGGTTATAAAAAAGCCACCCACTTTATCGCTCTCCTGGCAAGAAAAGCTTTGCGTCAGTCAACGATGCTCCCTGCCCCCTCCCCGCCAACTTCGCGCTCCGTCTTTGTTTCAAAGTTCTTTTGTGTTTGGAGGCTCAAGATATGTCCTTCCTGAAAACCGTTGCAACAACTGTGACATCTTCAATATGGACGGACTCTTTTTAAACTCCACCAAGTGTTCGTTTATCATCTTTTCAGTAACCGCAGGCATGTTCAATTCAATGACTCCCTCATCGGTTGATGAAAGGTTTCCCGGATCCAAATAACCTGCGCTCACAAGAATCTTCTGAGTTTTTCTAGATACTGCGGCTTGTCTCAAAACTGCGCCCCCATCGGCCAGGGCTTGATGAATATAATTGCGGGCGCTACAAAACTCCACTATTTCGCTTATGACCTCGGGGGCTTCATCCCGGACGATATCCGCAAGAATGTCCCGTGTCTTTTTGAGGAAGCCGCGATATTCGTCCGGGCGGCATAGAAGCCTGCCGAGCAGGCCGTAGTTTAACTTCATTGAAGCGCCGGCCCCCAACAGGGTTTCAACATTTTCACGGATCGCAAGACGCTTTTCAGCCTCTTCTTGCGTGGCGAACCACTCGTCAACCGCCGTTTTTTTCGCCCACAGTAGCGTCTTGTCAAAATCAGGATACGCCGGATTAAGCTCCGAGAGGCTCCTGAAAAACTCGATAACGGAGATTCCCTTTTTAACGAGATAACTTATGATCGGCCTCTGCTCGCCGATAGTTACGCTCGCATAAAATATTGCGCGCAATACCCGCAGTCGAAGCATATCGTCTTCCGTCATGGCGGCTGTTTGACGGATCACCTCTTCAAGCTCGTACACGAACTTGCCACGGTATACGCCGTATTGTCCTTCGCATAACCGGTATTTCGATCGTATTTTGTATTTCTCCCGGCTCTCTTCGGTTTCTATCTCCGAACCGGGCAGAAGCCGGATTTCCCCGCCCATAATCCTATTGATTCCATACCTCAACACGCCTTCCAGAGAACGAAGATGGCTGTCATAATTTTCATTCGGCAATCCGACGAGGATATCCGTCTGTGCGCTGTGGGTGTGGGGCTTAAGCTCGTTGATGAGATAAAGCAACTTCCCGGTATCAATGTTTTTACGTTTAACGGCGTTGAGCACATCGGGATCGAGGCTTTGGAATGCGACGTATGTATTCGTCAGCTTCCCTAAATTTTTCCCGATATCCACGATATGCGGCTGGGCGTTTTTCGCCCAGAAAACGGTGACGGATTGAAACGAACCGTATTTTCCATGCAGGCTCTTTAAGTGTCTGGCTATATCAACGTCGCGTTTAAGAAGCCCGAAATTGGCGTCGGCGAAAACGATGTCCGAAAATTCCCACCCAGACCCGGTGATGTATTCCAATTCTTCATTCACCCTCGCCAGGCTGAAGGTTTTTATTTTCGATTGAGCGGACACTCCCCACACGCAATAAGTGCAGGAATATGGGCAACCACGGTTCGTCTCGACGATGGGAAGGCATTTATTATCGAGAAATTCATCCAACATGCCGTTCAAATAGGGCGATGGGACAAAATCCAGGTCCGTCTCGCCGGAATTTTCCGTCCCGCCAACGAGGGTTCCGTCAACCATCGCATAGCTTGTCATCGTCTTTATCTGGCGCAAACCCTGGCCGTTCCGTCGCTCCAGAGGCAAAGCCATAAACTCCCTTACGATTTCGGCCATCGGGCCCTCGCCGCCGAAAAGGACATAGCGGTCAACGTAAGAGCGGTCAGCCAAAAACCGGGCGACATCTGGCTCGTTGAGCCGGATGTTAGGCCCGCCCATGACGATTGGAATATCGCCTTCGATCTCCTTTATCAGTTTACCGGCAAAGTTGTTGAGGCCGTTGTTCCAGGTGTAGTTGGTCATGCCTATCAAATCGGGACGCCGGGCTTTTATCGAATCGATGAATTTGTCCACGGATTTGAAGAGCTGTACGTCAACATCGGAACCGAACTGGGACTTCAGATAACTTCCGATATAACCAATGCCCAGCGGGACATATTGCCGCGTAGGCTGATAGTCGTGATAAATATCCGCCAGGTAAACGGTAATCATGACTTGACGCTTCTTAATCAAAACAAAGGTTCATGCAGATTTCCAGCCTATCACCGCCGACACGGATTTACGAGGTATCATAATATATGAATCTGTAAGCGCAATACCTATACGCTCCGCCTCGGCAAGGCGCAGTACCTGCGGCTGGTTGTCGAGCGTCCAGTCGCCGTATCCGGGCGAGAAACGCATCGTCCTGCCGTAGCCTTCGCGTTTTATCTCATGCTCCAGCCTCTCATCAACGCGGTCGGCCATATAGTCGGCCATCCAGCCTCCGGTCATCTCCAGCGCGAAAGCGTCGATAAGCTCACCGGCTTTTTGCAGACGCTCCACCTCCATTTCCAGTCTGGGGCCGATAGTGCAGGCGAGCAGTGTGGCGCGCTCGCACCCCGTCAGGAGCTTTAGCATATGCGCGCCGTGGAACAGATCGCCGGTATCCGGCCCTTTCACTACATTCCCTTCCACTCCAGACAGCGGAAAAGTCCGGTAAATCCCCTTCCCTTCTATGAGTGTGTATGCTTTTTCGATGGCTCTTTTGATAGCGGCGGCCAGCGGTTTTTCTTCTATCTCGTCGAGGCTTCTGGCTTTTGGTATTTTCATTTCACGCAGGACGCGCACGGGGTCTATCGTGAAAGAAATATTCGTAATAAGCGTGGCTTTTCCGTATGGCATCTTTCAAACAATCCTTTTTTTTGTTCAATTATGGCACAACCTGCGTTTCACTTCGCAGTAGCCGGTCAGAAAACCTTCTATCGTTTCTCATCATGCTCCTTTATTCAACATGCTGACACGAAGAATAACGCAAAACTCCCACGCTGGAAACAGCAGGTGAGGGACTTGAGAGACTTGAAAGACTTGAGGGACTTGAAAAGGATGAGGGATTTGAGGGTTTTGAGGGACGGATATGCGGATTGCGCGGAGCATGACAATCGCACTAAAATAAAAATTGAAATCAATGCGATGGTTTTGTAGGGGCGCCCCGGTGGGGCGCCCCTACAAAACTCAAGATAAATTGATACAGCCTTTTATTTAACCCAGATTTTCCATTAGAGAATTTTCAGTGGCTAAAAACAGGCGAGAACTTGACCGGCAGGTCGAAGTTCTTTGACTGGTTCCACAGGCTTTCAAAGCGCGCTGTCTTTAGCCTGGGAGCGCGGGCGTCCCGCCCGCAACGTCTGAATGCCGCCTAGATGGCGGCATTCAGAAGAAAAGAACGTGGGATGACCAAGAAAGGTGTGCGATTGGTCTTTGGCGTTTCACCGGGGCATTTAGCCCCGATAAAACGCTTGCGGGCGGGACGCCCGCGCTCCGAAGGATTAGAAACCAGCCCCAATGGAAAATTTGGGTTTAATGCGATTGCCCTACTACACAAAGTCCCCGGTTTGACTTTGCCAGCTCCAAGCTTTAGCCTAGTTTATTGTTTTGTAGAGACGACCCGGCGGGTAGCCAGCTTCAAGAAGGGCGATTCACGAATCGCCCCTGCAAATCCAAGGAGACCAGCCCCGTGAACATGGAGGAGATTTGGCGGTACGCTTATGTGAAGCGTCCGCTAACCGAGGTTTATGAGACGGTAGACGATGTTCCCGACGAGTTCAAGATAGAGTGGTTGAAAGACGCCAACGACTATGTCAGGACGCATTCGGACGAAGAGCTGGAAGCGATGCGGCGGTTTACGCCAGAGCAGATATTGAACTGGCTGGAGGAAGCCGTCCCCTTCGTGTGGGAGGCGCAGATGGCCAGGCTGAAGTCAATGAACGAGCGCAATAGAAACAAGATGGAAAAAGAATGAGACAGGTTGCCAAAAGAATAGCGAGCGAGGCTTTCGCCAGGGCGTCTGCCGAGAACGGCTGGAACGAGACGGCTGGGATTTCTATTGATATCACCACGCCAAAAGAAGAGAAATTCGGCGATTTCTCCTGCAACGTGGCGATGATTCTGGCCTCGCGCCTCAAATCCAATCCACGCGCCATCGCGGAGAAAGTCGCGGAGCAGATGCGCGGCGACGAGATTGTCGCCAATGTGGAAGTGGCCGGGCCGGGGTTCATAAACATGACGCTCAAACCGTCCGCATGGGCGTCTGCGCTCGGCGAGGTGTTCACGGCCAAAGACGGCTTCGGCAAAACAAACGATGGAAACGGTAAAAAGGTCATCGTCGAGTTCGTCTCGGCAAACCCAACAGGCCCTCTTCATATCGGGCATGGCAGAGGCGCGGCGTTCGGCGATTCGCTGGCCCGCGTGTTGAAATTCGCCGGTTACGCCGTCCACAGGGAGTATTACATAAACGACGTGGGCCTGCAGATGGACAACCTCGGCAGGTCAACGCTGGAGAGGGCGAGGGAGGTTCACGGCCTGCCGTTTGGCGAGCCTGCGTATAAGGGCGAGTATATGAAAGACATCGCCCGCGAATTTCTGGCGCGGGAAGGAGACGGCGTTTTAAACCTTCCGCCGGAGGAGGCTCTGGCCAGGTCGCGCGCCTTCACCGCAGGCTCGATACTTGACGGGATACGGCACGATCTGGCCGAATTCCGCGTTGGTTTCGACGAATGGTTTTCGGAAGAGAGTATGCACAAGGCTGGGTCGGTGAACAACCTCATAGACCTGCTGTTGAAAAGCGGCCATATTTACGAAAACGAAGGCGCGTTGTGGCTGAAGACCGACGACAGCGGCGACGACAAAGACCGCGTGGTCAAACGCGCCAACGGCCCCACCACATATCTTGCGGCGGACATCGCCTATCACAAGGACAAGCTCGACCGCGGTTTCGACATCATGGTGGACGTGTGGGGAGCCGATCATCACGGATACATATCCCGGCTCAAGGCCGTGATAGCCGCGCTGGGAGCCGATCCTGACAGGCTCGCCACCCGGCTCGTGCAGATAGTCAACCTTAAACGTGGCGGAGAGCTTATCGCCATGTCCACCCGGAGCGGCGTGTTCACCACACTGCGGGAGATAATGGACGAGGTTGGCGTGGACGCAACGCGGTTTTTCTTCAACATGCGTTCGGCGGACAGCCAGATGGATTTCGACGTCGACCTCGCCAAAAAACAGAGCGACGAGAACCCGGTCTATTACATCCAGTACGCCCACGCCCGTTGCGCCAACATATTCGTGACCGCGCTGGACAAAGGTTTTGCGAAGTCGGCCTCGCCGGAAAACGAGCCGTTGTCCCAGCTGGAGCGGCCTGCGGAGCTTAAGCTCGTCAAAAAACTGCTCAAGTTCCCCGATGTTGTATCGTCATGCGCGTCGGCTCTGCATGTCCATCCGGTCGCTTCGTACCTTCTCGACCTTGCGGGGGTCTTCCACAACTATTACAAGCACAACAGGGTTGTGACCGAAGACGCAGAGCTTACAAGGGCCAGGCTGGTGTTGGTTGACGCGGCCCGGATGGTTTTTCGGAGCGGGCTTGACCTTCTTGGCGTATCGGCCCCGGAAAGAATGTAGAATAGACGGATGATGATTAGATCGAAAAATGGTGATATGACCTTAAACAGCAGGCAGATCGCTATCCTCCTGATAAGCGCGGTTGGTATAGCTGGCGTAACGTTCGCAGTCGGATACCTCTCCAAGTCGAAAGACGTGGCGGAAAAGCCGCCGATAGCGGCCACACCCGATGTGGACACCCCGGCGGCTCCCGGCGCCATCACACAAAAGCTGGATACGGACGCCATTCTCAAAGAGCGGGAAGTAGGAAAATCGGCAGGCTCCGCCGGGAACTTCACTTTCCAAAAGACGCTCATGGAAGACCCGTCTTCAGCCAAAGAGCCTGCGCCAGCGGTTCAGGCTCCGCAAGCTGTTCCGCCTGCTCCGGTAGAACACGCGAAGACGGAAAAGAAAGAGACCAGGATCGCCGCCGTTGAAAAACCGTCCGCAGAGCAGAAGAGCGCCGGAAAAAAACAGACTCAGGAGAAAAAAACGGCGGACCCGGCTCCAAAAGATAAGCCAAAGCATGAAGCCCCGCCAGCCTCCGCCAAGCCGGGAAAAATGTTTTCCATACAGGTGGCGTCGTTCACCTCCAAATCGGACGCGCAGAAGCTGGTGGCGCGGCTTGAGGCAAAACGGTTCATGGCCAATATCGTGGAGTTCAAGGATAACGGAACGGCCTGGTACCGCGTGAAGGTAGGGCCTTACAAGACTGAACAGGCCGCCGTCAGGGATTTGGGACGGGTGAAGACGGAAGGGAGCGCCAAGGCGTTCGTAACCGGTTACTGAACCCTTGTTCCGAAGCCGAAGAATCCATCAACAGATGTCATTCTGAGCGCCAGCGAAGAATCTATCTAAAGAATATTCTGTTCTACTTCGATCCTTCGGTCGCTGAGGCTCCCTCAGGATGACAACAGGGGCGCGGATTGCACCGCGCCCCTGCCGTGGAACCAGCCTACCTTATCGTCTCTTCGCTCAATACCTGCAATCCAGTCGCAGAGTCATATGCGCCTGCATTGACGCTCGTCCAATCGCCAGTCACAACCGGTTGGCAGGCGCAAGGCATCGGCGACTTTGATGGCGACGGGAAGAACGACCTGCTGTGGCGCGACGCGGAGTCTGGTCAGGTGGCAGTGTGGATGATGAACGGAGTTGACGTTGTGACAAGCGCTATGACGAGCCTTAACCCCGGCGCTGGCTGGCTGGTTCAGGGGATTGGCGATTTCGACGGCGACGGGAAATCGGACATACTCTGGAGAGACGCCTCAACCGGCCAGACGGCGATCTGGTTCATGAGCGGAGCGACCGTCACCAGTAGCTCGAACACAAA
>JADGAO010000042.1:0-13269 GCA_015231995.1 Nitrospinota bacterium
AGCATGGGCGGGGCGGTCACAGCCGCGCCGTACGACAGCACGACGACTGTCGCAAACCCTGCCGGACTTGCGCTGGTCAACAAACGGGCGGACATGAACTTCGATGCGTTCATGCCTGTCCGCACAGCCGATTTCACCGGCGCCATGGGAGAAAGCGACCAGGGCGGCTCGCCTCTTTACCTTGTCCCGGCGGTGGGTGTTGTGGGTTCGGTGGATGGAGCCGACCTCGCCATCGGCGGCGGCATGTTCCTGGTCTCCGGCATGGGCGTGGATTACAGCACTATAAACTCCGCCCCTTTCAGCGCGCCTTATGGCGATTATACGCCGTGGAAGGCCAACCTTTACAGCCAGTATCAACTATGGAAACTGGCTCCTGGCGTCGCCAAGAAAATAAACGACAGCCTGTCTCTGGGTGTGGCCTTGAACGTTGATTACCAGCAGATGGGGTTCAAGATGAAATATTTCGACCCTAACAGCTCCAGCTACATGGGGGCGGATCTTTCCCGCGCGGTGGGGGCGATGGGTTTTGGCGTCACTGCGGGCGCTATCTACAAAGTCAACGACACTATTCAGCTCGGCGCCACTTACACGTCGGAGCAGAGTTTTGCCGACATGGATTATCGGTTATCGGCGGGCGATGTGGCTTTCCCCAATGGGCAGGGGCAGGCTATAGTCTCCGGCAACGACACGTACAAAATGAAAATGAACTTCCCGCAACAGGTCGCCTTGGGCGTGGCCATCACCCCGGTTGAGAACCTGAAAATCACCGCCGACTATAAGTGGATCAACTTCAAGAGCACCCATGACAAGATCAACCTCAGCGGAAACTACGCGCTTGTGAGCCAGGCAACCGGCGCGGTGGTCGGCTCCACCAACGCCTTGCCGCTCACCTTCGGGTGGGACGACGTTTCGGTGATCGCCGTCGGCGTGGAGTACAAAGTGACGGGCGCCACCACATTGCGCGCCGGTTACAACCACGGCAACTCGCCGATTAAGGAAGAGGACGTGTTCAGCAACATGGTCTTCCCGGCGATTGTTGAGGATCACATCGGTCTTGGCGCGGATTTCCGGCTTGGCGATAACTGGGAGCTGGACCTTGCCTATATGAAAGCGTTCAAGAAAGAGATCACCGGCAAGAACGACATGATGGGCCAAACCTCCGGAGCCAAAATAGCTCTTGAGGAAAGCAGTCTTACACTCGGAGTCTCGTACAACTTCGGCAAGTAAGCGAATTTCGGACAAAACTCGGGGCGGGGCTGTATGGCTCCCGCCCCTTTCTTTTTTTCTCTGGCGGATAACCCCGCAACCTCCAGATTTCGTAGCAAAAAGCCACACTGTTGCTTATGGCGACACTTTTTCCACCAACCAATTTATGAATCAATTTGATTATTAAGGCTATTTGGCATGGCGCCGGGCTTGCTTATTCATGATAGCCACGTTTACTAAGAAGGTTAAAAATGCACATTGATATTTTCAAGGTTTTGCCGGATTTAGCCTTAAAACTTGTCGAAAATTCGATCGAGGGAATAGTTATAACCGACGCCAACGAGGTGATCCAGTTTGTCAATGAAGCCTTTACCCAGATAAGCGGTTATTCAGCCGAAGAAGCGATCGGACAAACCCCGCGAATATTAAAATCCGGAAAACATGACAAGAGTTTTTACGAAGGTATGTGGGCCAGCCTCATCAAGGACGGCGCCTGGAAAGGCGAGATATGGAATAAACGCAAAAACGGGGATATCTACCCCCAGAGGATTTCGATAATCTCTATTGAAGACCCGTCAGCCCCGGGCAACAAGTATTTCGCCTCCGTAATTTCCGATCTTACCCAGATTAAGCATGACGAAGAGGAATTGCGGCACAGGGCGGATCACGACGTATTGACCAACCTGCCGAACCGCTACCTGTTTCAGGACAGGATAACGCAAGCCGTCAACCGAGCCAAACGCAGTAACGGGAAGTTCGCTGTGCTGTTCATAGACATAGATGATTTCAAAAAGATCAACGACGGTTTGGGCCACGACGCCGGGGACATGGTGTTGCGGGAGATCGCAATGCGGCTCGTCCAGTGCGGACGCGATGTTGACACCGTTTCCAGGGTGGGCGGGGACGAATTCACGTTTATTCTGGAGGGGGTCGGCGCGGCGGACATCACCATTGTGGCGGCAAGAATCATCGAACGGATGCGCCAGCCGTTTTCATTTTATGGAAGGGATATCCATCTTACCGTCAGCATCGGGATAGCGATGTTTCCCGAAAACGGGAAGTCTGCGGCTGAAATAATGAAAAACGCCGATATGGCCATGTACCACGTTAAAGGTTTCGGCAAGAACAAGTTTTTCTTTTTTACGCCGGAGCTCAACGATAGGGCCATAAAAACTTTGCAGTTGGAAACCGATCTCCGGGAAGGGATCAAAAACCGGGAGATGATCGCCTATTATCAACCCAAAATTGATCTTCTAACCGGAAAAGTCATCGGCATGGAAGCGCTGGCCCGATGGCCCAGGTTCAATGGACGGCCAGTCTGCCCGGACGAATTCATCCCGGTCGCCGAACATACCGGGATGATTGTTGATCTGGACACGGTCATTTTCGAGCTTGCCTGCGATTTTACGCGCCAGGTCAAAAAAATATTGAATGGAAACGGAAAATCTTTCAGGGTATCGGTAAATTTGTCCCCGAAAAATATCGAGAAGAAAGGTTTTCTATCCAGGCTGATCAAGATTGTCGAAAGAGTCGGCCTGAGCCCGGAAGATGTCGAGTTCGAGGTGACGGAAAGCGTGATAGTCGGCAATATCGCATCGGCCAAAGCTATCCTCAATTCCCTCAACAGCGACGGTTTCTCGATTTCGATAGACGATTTTGGAACCGGTTATTCATCGTTGTCCTACCTGATGCAATTCCCGATCAGCTCGCTGAAAATAGACAAATCCTTCATACGTAACCTGTCGACCGAACCAAAGGCGCTCACCATCGCAAAAGCCATTGTGAGCATGGCTCACGGCATAGGCGTGAAAACGGTCGCCGAAGGGGTCGAAACGCAGGATCAACTGGCTTACCTGCGGGATATGGGTTGCGACCAGATACAGGGTTATATCTTCAGCCGCCCATTGCCGGAGGATGAAATGGCGGACCTGATTACCGCCGGGAGAGTGTTCGAGATGTAGGCTTTAAACCCTAATTTGTCGTTCCTGAAAAAGCTAAAATCTTTAAAATGCCTAGATAAAACCGCTCCTTTTTTCTTTTTAGCGCCAATCAATCGCAACAAATTAGCGGTTTGTCCAAAAAACATGGCGACTTTACGTTGTAGCCGGAATTATCGAATGCATTTCCAACCAGCAAAAGCATATCAGACTGCGACAATCCAACTTTGTCCCCCTTAGAAAGGGGGACCGCAACGCAGTTGCGAGGGGGTTTAATTAAACCCCACCGACGCGGGTACGCGCCACCTCCCCTTGCTAAGGGGAGGGAAAAAAGAGACCTTACATCCTAAAAAACGAACGGCGAATTCGCCGCCACTCCTTGTCCCGCAACCTGATTTATCGCGGAAAGTTTCCAGGGGTTGTTCCCCACATTCCTTGTAAACGTCCAATGTTCTTCGAACTTCACCGGCTCGGTTTTGCTTCCCGCCACTATCGCTCCGGTAGAATCGTCCGTCGTGTAGTCCAGCAGGTTTGCGGTGAAAAGGACGGTGATAAAATCGTTCCCTTCTTCCTGCCACGCCTCGAATATTTCCACCTTGCGCACAGCGATGTTTTCGAGGTGATTGGTCTTTCTGTCCCTCAACAGCCCGTCCACATCGGCCTGAATAGCCTTCCTTGTCTCATCGGTAAGCAGGGGCTGGACGGAAGAGATATTCCTGTTCATCCAGGCGCCCTGTATCTTGAAGAAGATATCGGTGACGTTTTCGTTGAACCTGTTTTCGTCGAATGAAGTATCCATCTGCCGGACATGCGACAATCCCTGATCGAGGGTGTTGATCCCAGGCGCGAACTGCGTGGATTGATATGGCTCGTTCGCCGCGCCATGCGCGGATGGGTATGCCGAATTATTGGCTTCGGTTCGCTTCGATTGAACCATCCTGTAAATAAAATAGCCGATTCCAGCGACAAGGATGATTTCAAAAAGGCCAATCCCGCTACCGCCAATCCCGCCCATGCCTCCGCTTGCTCCGGCTATGCTACTGAAAAGCATTCCGCCGAGTAATCCTCCGGCGATGCCTCCCAGCAATCCGCCGCCCATGCCGCGCATGAATCCGCCCGCAGGTTGCGGAGCCGTGGCCTGTGGCGGAGTCGCCTGACGGTTGGAGGTCGCGCCTTGCGCCGGTTGGGCTGGTTTTGATGGGGGCGAGTAGCTTCTGGAGCCTCTGCTCCCGAACGAACGCCCGCCACCGGCCCTTGCGTCTGCGTCGGAGCCGGGGAACGCCGCGACAATAAACATAAAGAGAGAAATTCCCATTACCAATCCAACGGATTTTCTGTTCATGACTCTCCTAAATAATTCGTTTTGAAACATTCGGCGTTTACGGACAATGTCAGTCATCATGGGGCTGTCTCCCAAATGCTCGGCGTGGGTGTTCTTCACCCCGCCGTCCGCCGGTAGGGGCGGATCGGGAGCCGCCCTTCCTTTAAAGACGGGCGCGTAGCGACGCGCCCCTACGAAGACCGAGGTGAAGAACACCTCGAACAGCGTTTGTCGCTTCTGTTTTACCATTTGGCGACAGACCCCATCATAGCATCGGAGCCTCTGGTTAAGCTGGAATAGTTGCGAGGGGTCAAAAGCTTCTGGGAAAAGAGTTTTTCTGCAACCAGCCGGTCTTTCGTTTATGATAGTAACCTTTGACAGCATTCATGAAAATTGACGGAGCGTTCACTGTTATGAAAAGGGAAAACATCTCGACCGGCTCGAAGTGGGAGCCGATTATCGGCTACTCCAGGGCGGTTAAAATAGGCAATCACATCTCCGTCTCCGGCACCACGGCCACCGGCCCGGACGGCTCCATCGTCGGCGAAGGCGACCTGTACAAACAGGTGGAGCAGACATTGAAAAACATCGTCTCCGCTCTGGCGAAAGCCGGGGCCGGGCCGGAGCATGTCGTCCGAACCCGGATGTACCTTACCAACATCGGCGAATGGGAGAAGGCCGGAAAGGCGCATGGCGAGGTTTTCGGCTCCATCCGTCCCGCCACAACGATGGTGGAGGTGAGCAAGCTCATAGACCCGAAGATGCTCGTGGAGATAGAGGCCGACGCTATCATAGGCGGCTGAACTGGCATGTACTCCATTTCACGCGAACGCTTCATCGAGCTTTCGTCACGCGGCAACCTGATACCTGTCTTCCGCGAAATTTTCGCGGATTTGGAGACCCCTGTCTCCGCATATGTGAAGATGGGCGACACGCCGTATTCCTACCTGCTCGAATCGGTGCAAGGTGGCGAGAAATGGGGCCGGTACACCTTCATCGGCATGAACCCTTCCATCATATTCAAATACACGCAGGGTGAAGTTTCCATAACGGAAAGCGGCGTTGAAAAAAACTTCAAACCGCAGGGAGACCCGCTCGACGAGTTGAAGAAGGTGATGTCGCGCTACACTCCCGTTCCAGTGCCGGGACTGCCCAGGTTCTACGGCGGCGCGGTCGGGTTTATCACCTACGACACTGTGCGCTACTTCGAAAAAATGCCCGGCGTGGCCGTGGACGATCTGGGAACGCCGGACGCCGTCTTCGCCGTGACGGACACGATCCTGATTTTCGACAACATCGCCAACACCATCAAGGTCGTCTCCAACGCCTATGTGGGAAACGGCGATCCCGGAGCGGCTTACGACCGCGCCCTTAGCAAGATAGACGCTATCATCAGCAGGCTTCGCGGCCCTCTTCCCTATTTCGAAACGGTGAGGGGAAACCCGCAGGTCAAGTTCGAAAGCGCTATGGATAAGGAAGCGTACCAACGCAATGTTACGCGGTGCAAGGAGTACATAACCGAAGGCGATATTTTCCAGGTGGTGCTGGCTCACAGGCTCAAAGCCAAAATCACAGTCCCGGCGTTTCAGGTATATCGCGCCCTTCGCGCCGTCAACCCCTCGCCGTACATGTACTATCTCAATTTCGGCGGGATAAGGATCGTCGGCGCGTCGCCGGAATCGCTCGTGCGGGTGGAAGAAGGCGTTGTGGAAACACGCCCCATCGCAGGCACAAGGCCTCGTGGGAAAGACGCGGATGAGGATAAAAAGCTCATCGAAGACCTGCTTGCAGACGAGAAAGAACGGGCGGAACATCTGATGCTGGTGGATTTGGGACGCAACGATATCGGCAGGGTGTCGGTCGGCGGAACGGTTAAAGTGGATGAGTTCATGTCCACCGAAAAGTATTCGCACGTCATCCACATCGTCTCCAACGTCAAGGGAAACCTTAGCCCCGAACATGACGCTTACGACGCGCTTCGCGCAGTCTTCCCCGCCGGCACGTTGAGCGGCGCGCCAAAAATACGCGCCATGGAGATAATCGAGGAGATGGAAGGGACGCGCAGAGGAGTTTACGGCGGCGCGGTCGGTTATTTTTCGTTTTCCGGCAACATGGACATGGCCATCGCCATCCGCACTCTGCAGATCATGGACGGCCAGGCGTATCTTGGCGTTGGCGCGGGGATAGTGGCCGATTCCATCCCATCCCGCGAACATCAGGAGACGATGAACAAAGGCCGGGCGTTGATACAGGCCGTGCGCATCGCCGAGAATGGATTGGAGCCTTTGACGGCTGTGGATAATCGCCCGTTGTCATCCTGAGGGAGCCTTCGCGACCAAAGGATCAAAGTAGAATAAATTCTTCTTTGGATAGATTTTTCGCGGAGTTTACCCTGAGTCCTCGAAGGGCTCGGAATGACAATATTGCGAACGTGATGGTTTAGGCAATGGTCCCCCGAGCTTCGGGGGACAAAATTGGATTTTCACCATCCTTTGCAATTGTGAACGCAAACAAGGAGGCTCGGTAACAGCAAATGTTCGTGCTTGGCAACTTCATCATCGCAATAGCGCAGGTGTTAAACGTCGCGCTGACGATATACCTCTGGATCGTCGTTATCCGCGCGTTTATTTCGTGGGTCAGTCCCGACCCGTACAACCCTGTCGTCCAGTTCCTGTACAGGGCGACGGACCCGGTTCTAACCCCCATCGCGCGGGCTTTGCCACCTATGGGGGGAATGGACTTATCCCCGATTGTCCTCATACTCATCATCTATTTCCTGCAATGGTTCGTCGTGAAAACCCTGATACAGTTCGGCCTGGCTCTTAACGGCTCGTTGGCGTGAGCCGATAACCATACCGATGGACGCGCCTGTTTCTTTCCGCGTAACGGACGGCAAGGAGGGCGCAAGGTTCCTGGTCATCGTCGCGCCGAGGGCGTCGAAAACCGCGCTTGCCGGGATACACGACGGCGCGCTTAAAGTGCGGCTTGCCGCCCCGCCGGTGGATGGAGCGGCCAACGAGGAGCTTGCGGGGTTTATCTCGCGCCTGCTTGGTTTGGCGAAATCTTCTGTTTCTATCGTGGCGGGGCAAACGTCGAAACGTAAGACTGTCGAGGCCAGAGGGTTGAAATCCGCCGAGGCGGAGAAAAAGATTCAATCCGCGCTTGCTCAAATTGAAGGCAAGAAGGGTAAATGAAAAAACTGATTCTGCCGCTTCTGCTAATGGCGTTCACCGGGTCGTGCGCATTCGTGCTGGCCGGGTCGGCTGGAGTGGCGGGGGCGTACGCATGGTCACAAGGGGAGCTTAGCCGCAATTATCGCCAGCCCCTTGCGACTGCGTGGGAAGGCGTAAAACACGCCCTTAACGTCTCGAAGCTGGTTGTGGAAGAACAGACGATCGACTCCCATTACGGGAAAATGACGGCCAACACACCCGGCAAAGATGAGAAAGTCACCGTCAGCCTGGAGAAATGGACAAAGACGGAAACCCGCGTCACAGTGCGAGTGGGCGTAATGGGCGACCGCCAGAAGTCCGAGAGGATCCACGAAGAAATCGAGAAGGCGTTGAGGTGAGGGAGGATTGTGGAAGGCTCGTCGTTTGCCCCCCTGATAAGGGGGGTGGCGCAAAGCGCCGGGGGGTTGTTGATAATGGGATGTGGCGCATCTTCGCTTCGGAGCGGTTAAACCCCCGTTCGCCTTTAGCTCACTGCCCCCTTATCAGGGGGCCAAACCCCCGCCCCTGCGTTTGACATGACCTCCATGCTTGGCGTTTCGACCTGCTGGAAATCGCGTTCCCTCGCCGACGGTGATCGCATCATCCGCGACCTGGCGGGAATCGCCGCCACGGGGGTTGAACTGGACTACAGACTTTCTCCCGCAATGCTGGAGTCGGCGCTCAAAACCATGAACGAGCTTGGAATAAAACCTCTCTCCATGCACGCGGTCTGCCCAGCGCCGGTTAACAAAAAAAGCAAAAACCACGCGGAAGTTTTCATGCTCTGCTCTGCGGATGAGGACGAACGGCGCTCTGCCGTGAAAGAGGTGGCTGTTTGCCTTAAAGCCGCGTCAGGGCTTGGTATCGGCGTGGTTGCGTTACACTGTGGAATAATCATGATGGAGCGGCTCAGCTTTACGCTACAGCGGATGTACGACGATGGTTCGATCCACTCGCAAGATGGCCAGCGCGTTCTTGCGGAGTTCAAGACAAGACGGATGAGCGAACGCGGCCCGGTTTTCGACCAGTTGTTAAAGTCGCTGGAGGAAGTCAACGAAGAGGCTGAACGGTTGAACGTTCTCGTCGGAGTGGAGAACCGGTATTACATGGAAGAGCTTCCCAACTTTGACGAGTTTTGCGTGATCTTCGACAGGATGAAGGGAAGCAACATACGGTACTGGCACGACACCGGCCACGCGCAGGTTCAGGAGAATCTCGGTTTCACGCCGCACGAGGCTTATCTTGCGGAGTTTTCCAATCTTTTGATTGGCGTTCATATTCATGACGTGAAAGGATACTCAGACCATTCCGCTCCACCAGTGAACGCCGATGACAGCGTTGATTTTAGAATGGTGAAAAAGTATTTAAAGCCGGAAACGATACGCATACTGGAGCTTAAGGAGAGCGTGTCGGAAGAAGACGCTAGAGCCGGGCTTGCATGGCTTGCCGGTAACGGGTTTTAATCCTATTGTCAGTATGGGCGGTTCGCGAACCGCCCTTCTTTAAGGACGGGCGCATATTGTGATTGGCATTCCATTTATCCCTCTTATTGAGGAGAGCTTTGCATAACCAAACGATCTCGGAATTTTGTCATCCTGAGGGAGTCCTCGACCGAAGGATCAAAGTAGAACAAATTGTTCTTTAGATAGATTCTTCGCTGGCGCTCAGAATGACAACTATGCAGAGTTTACCCTGAGCCTGTCGAAGGGTTCAGAATGACAATATTGCGAACGCGATGGGTTACGCAAAGGTCTGCCTGGTAAGGAAGGGGAAAGCCACACCCCCTCGAAGATTCCCTTTTCCATCAAATATGGTTATCCTTGACGAATCAGGCTCTGTGTTTTAAATAATTGGATAAAGTTGAAAGCAATGAGTTTTTCGGGAAAACATCCGGTCTCCTCGCTCGATGAGCGATCCGCCAAGGTTTTGAAGGCCGTGGTGGAAAGCTATATGAAAAGCGCGGAGCCTGTGGGAGCCAGCGCCATCACCCGGCGGTATGGGTTCAACCTCTGCCCGGCCACCATCCGAAACGTCATGGCGGAGTTGGAAGACGAGGGATTCCTGTATCAGCCACGCGCCGCTTCCGGCAGGGCGCCTTCGGATAAAGGCTATCGCTACTACGCGGTGGAGATGGTAACGCCCCAGCCGCTTCCGCCGGAGGAGATGGCCGACATACATAAAGCCGCTCACGGGAGCCAATGGAGGGAGGCCGCTGAGCTTCTAGGCTCGTTATCGCGCACACTGGCCCAGCTATCCCGCCAGGCGAGCCTCATAGGGGTCACTTCGTGGGGGGCGGCTCCTGTAAGGCAGATACGGTTCGTCAGTTTGAACTCCACTTTGGTGATGGCTGTTATCGTAGCGCAGGGAGGGGAGATACAAAACCAGCTGTTGACCACGGAAGAATCATACACGCAGGACGACCTGGATAGGCTTTCCAATTATTTCAACGCCCGTTTCTCCGGGCTGACGCTGGAGAGGATAAGGGAAAAGATAAAGGCCGAAATCGCCGGCGAAAAACACAGGGTGGACGTTCTTCTTGGACGCGCGCTTCTGATGGCGCGCCTGATGGAGGAAAAATCCGCGTTGGGCGATTCCAACGCCTTTTTCGTTGACGGCGCATCGAACCTTATTGGAGGCGCGCCGGGGCTGGATTTCGCCGGGATGAAAACTCTGCTTAAAACGTTCGAGGAGAAGGGACGTTTGATTACCCTGCTCAACGAATGCCTCAAGGGAGAGGGGTTGAACCTGGTTATCGGCTCCGAACTGGAGTTGGAAGGTTTTGGAGGATGCAGTCTGGTGACCCATGTTTTCAGGAGCGGCGAGGGGACTTTGGGTTGCGTGGGAATACTCGGCCCGAAGACGATGGATTACGGCAGGGTGATGTCGCTTGTGACTTATGCCGCAGGACAGGTTAGCGTGCGGCTCAACGGCTGATATGGATGAAAAGATGAAAATAGAAATTGACGACAATTCGGGGGATAACACGAACTTGCAATCTGGAAACGTGTCTGTAGATAAGGACGAAGTTGCTTTCGCTGAAGATATCAATGATGAAAAACAGACCGACGACCTGAAGAAACGCAGGTTGGAGAAAAAAGAGCTTCCGCGCAAGAAGGAAGACGAGATTACCGAACTTAAAGAAGAGATCAGGAATCTCAGAGAAGAACTGTTAAAACGCGAAGAGGAATTCGTGGGCGCGAAGGATCAGGCCATGCGCGCCGTCGCGGACGCGGATAATTACAAGAAACGGCTGGCGCGGGAAAAAGAGGATTTCGAGAAATACGCCGCCGTTCCGTTCATACGAAGCCTTCTGTCGGTCATGGACAATCTGGAGAACGCCCTAAAGGCCGTTCGTGACGGCGGCGATGCCTCAAAGCTGGCTGGAGGCGTGGAGCTGACTCACCGGCAGATGCTCGACACGATGAAGGGTTTCGGGTTGGAGAGGCTTGAAGTAGTCGGCAAACCGCTTGATCCCATGCTGTGCGAGGTTATCCAGATAGTGGAAGACGCCGCCCGCGAAGATGGGACTGTGGTTGCAGAGTTTATCGCCGGATACCGGTTTAAGGACCGCGTAATCCGCACCGCAAAAGTGAAAGTGACCAAATGCCCCGAGGAGCCGCAGAGCGCTACGGATGGGGAAGAGACGACAGCAACGGAACAGTGAAGAACGTTAAGCGGGTTTGAAACAGACACCCGCCCGGCATTACAAGGGGCTGTCGCCAAATGGTTAAAACAGAAGCGACAAACGCTGTTCGAGGTGTTCTTCACCTCGAACTCCTTGTTTTTTTAATGTGAGTTTATTCTTCCATAAGGACGGCGGGGTGAAGAACACCCACGCCGAGCAATTGGGGACAGCCCCTACAAAAAAACTCGGGAGCCATATCGCAGGCTCCCGAGTTTTTTTATTAAGACTTGCCGCGCCGTTATTTGACCGGCAGTTTCACCGCGATGAAGACCGTGGTCTTGCCACGTTTGACCAGCAACAGGACGGTCTCGCCCGGTTTGGACTTGCCAGCCGCGCTTGCGTAAGAGGCCACGTCCTTGACCGGGGTCTTATTGACTTCGGTGATTATATCGCCGGTCTGGATCCCGGCGTTGCCAGCGGGGCTGTTGGGCAATACGCCCCTTACCACCACACCGGATACGCCCTGGGCGTTAAGCTGTTTTGCAACCTCGTCGCTCAATTTTTCCACGGACAAACCAAGGCTATCTTCCGATGATGGAGCCGAAGGTTTTTCCTGCGCGTCGTCGGGAAGTTCGCCAAGGGAAACCGTAAAGGTTTTCTCGACGCCGTCTCTCAAAGCTTTGACCTTGACCTTGGTGCCGGGCTTTATGGAAGCCACCATTTTGGGCAACTGTTCGGAAGAGCCGACTTCAAGCCCGTTGAATTCCGTAATGATGTCGCCTCTTTTCACCCCGGCTTTGAGCGCAGGGGAGTTGTCCTGCACATCGCCCACCAGCGCGCCTTTGGAGGTTTTCAGGCCCATAGCGTTCATCAGTTCCGGCGTAATTTTCTGGATCATCACGCCCAGCCATCCACGGGTCACTTTCCCCTTTTTCAGGTCCTCATAAATTGATTTGACGGCGTTGATCGGTATGGCAAAACCGATACCTATGTTCCCTTGACTGTTGCCGCCAGTGAAAATGGCGGAGTTTATCCCGACAACTTCGCCGTTGAGGTTCAATAGCGGGCCGCCGGAATTGCCCGGATTGATGGAAGCGTCGGTCTGGATGAACTCGTCATACGGACCCGCGCCGATAACCCGGCCTTTCGCGGAGACAACCCCGACAGTTACCGACTGCGCGAACCCGAAAGGATTGCCGATAGCCATCACCCATTCGGCTATCTGCAACTTGTTCGAATCGCCCATTTTCAGGGAGGGGATTTTTTTATCCGGGGTTATCTTGATTATGGCGATGTCGGTTTTGGGGTCCTGCCCGACGATCTTGGCGGAGTATTCCTTGGAGTTCGTAGCGTCGTGCCCGTCCCCGAAGGTGACGATGATTTCATCGGCCTGGTCAATGACATGGCTGTTCGTCAGGATATACCCGTCATCCTCGACGAGAAAACCCGAACCGAGACTCTGTCGAACCTGTTCCCTGGGGGCGTCTTTGTAACCCGGGAAAAAACGCTCGTAAAATTCCCGCGTCCTCTCGTCGTCCACATCCGGGAACATGCGGGATTTGACCTTCTGCTTGGTGGAAATGTTGACCACCGAAGACATGCTATCCTTGGCGATCTTTGTGAATACGCCGTTTGTGATTTCTTTGCTCTGCGCCATAGCCTCCGGCGCAAGAGCCCTGGCGCTGAAGGGGGATTGATTGCCGGTAAAACCCTGCGGCCGGGCAAAATAATAACCGAATACGGCTCCACCCATAAACAGGGTCGCGCCGATGACCATTAGTTGTTTACGCCTGCTCCTGTTAAACATTCTTACGCGCCTTTCGGAAATATTATTACTGCTACGTCCAGTGAAATTCTGTTAATTATAACACAGTGGCTACATGGCAAGTTCCATCAAGAGCTATGCGCAAGCATGCGCTTGACGTTCGCAGGGACGCGCTTCACGCCATTTTGTCACTCTGAAGAAGT
>JADGAO010000042.1:13367-17900 GCA_015231995.1 Nitrospinota bacterium
CTTAGATGGATTCTTCACTTCGTTCAGAATGACAATGTTTTTGTCATCCTGAGGGAGTCCTCGACCGAAGGATCAATGTAGAATAAAACATTCTTTTGATAGATTCTTCTCCTCTCCAAAATCCACCCCAAAAAAGAAAAAACCCCTTTTGAAAAAAAAGACTTGACTCAAAAAAAATTTCAGTCAAAATATTTGTTAATTGAATGCAATGATTGTATGTCCATATATTTACATTTAAGCGGACAATGACAAAAAATACAGACCAGGACAAAAAGGTTCCCGTCACTACCCATCTATACCAGAGACAGATAGATAAATTGAACCATGTGGCGGCGGAGCTTAAAGTCACTAAAGCAGTCCTGTTCAGGGAAGCCATTGAACAGCTTTTGAAGCATTACGAGGAAAAGCAATTAGACATCGGGATTAAGTGACAACGCGCTTTTTAAGTTAAGGAAACGCGAATGATTCGCAAACCGTGTCCATCCGCAGTTCAGCCAGTTTTCCCCATATTGGCAAATACTTGGACTTGCCGAACCGAGACCACCACTGCATTCACCACCAACCACCGGCCGTTATTCGGCCAAACGAGAACCACCACTTCATTCGGCAAGGTCTAAGTTATGCGCCCCCGTTCGGGGGTGTTTTTTTTGAGGGCCGGCTCTGTCCCACACTCGGAGCCGGCTTTCATTAAACAAAAACCAAAACCCGTCGCCCAAACTTTTTTTCGCCGCGAATCCCCGTTGACCCCTCGAAAAAGAGTATCATGCAACGATTACGGATTAGTCTTCGCATTAACCTATCAACGCGGGGGGCGATATCATGAGCGATCTATTATTCTCCGAATTCAAACTTGGCCGAATAACCCTTAAAAACCGCGTCGTAATGAGCCCCATGACGCGAAACAGGGCCATCAACAACATCCCGAACGAGATCATGGCCGAGTATTACAGCCTCCGCGCTGGCGCCGGGCTGATAATCACGGAAGGAACATCCCCTTCCCCCAACGGTCTCGGTTACCCCCGCATCCCCGGCGCATTCAGCCAGGATCAGACGTTGGGCTGGAGCAAAGTCACCCAGGCTGTGCATGGGAAGGGGGGCCGTATTTTCCTTCAGCTTATGCATACCGGCAGGGTTTCCCATCCGCTCAACATGCCGCAAAGCGCAAAAATCATCGCGCCTTCACCCATCGGCCTGAGCGGGGAAATGTGGACGGATCAAAAGCAGATGCAACCATATCCCACGCCAGTTGAGATGACGCTTGCGGATATCCGCGACACCGTCAACGAATACGCGCATAGTTGCAGGCTCGCCATGGAAGCGGGATTCGACGGGGTGGAGCTACATGGGGCTAACGGATATTTGATCGAACAATTCATCAACCCTTCCGCGAACCGCCGCAAAGACCAATACGGGGGTTCGACGGAAAATCGTATCCGTTTCGCCGTCGAAGTCGCCAGGAGCGCCGCGCAGGCGATAGGCGCAGACAAGATTGGGATGCGGGTATCGCCGTATGGGGTGTTCAACGACATGGGCGTTTACGATGGAATTGACGAAACCTACGCCCTGCTGGCGGAAGAGTTGGGGAAGGCAGGGCTTGTCCATATGCATATTGTTGATCACAGTTCGATGGGTGCGCCAGCCGTCAGCCCGGAAGTGAAAGCCATTATTCGAAACAAGTTCAAGGGGGCTGTAATACTTTCAGGCGGTTATGACGCCGATAGGGCGGAACGGGATTTAAGCGAGAACAAAGGTGATCTGGTGGCGTTTGGAAGACCGTTTATCGCGAACCCGAACCTTGTGGAAAAGCTAAAGAAAAAAGTTGAACTTCGCGTTCCCGACCAGACTACTTTTTACACACCGGGCGAGAAGGGTTACACAGATTACCCGTTGGATTAATTGCTATAAGAGGAGATCGTCCAAGAAAAAGCTCGTAAAGAGGGGGGCCACATTCCCTCTTCGGATACAGGCCCTTGCATAACCAAACGGTTTTCATGTTTTCTCATCATTTTGTCATCCTGAGGGAGCCTTCGCGACCGAAGGATCAAAGTATAAAGGAATATTCTTTTTGATAGATTCTTCACTTCGTTCAGAATGACATGTTCGTTGTCATCCCGATGGAGTCCTCGACCGAAGGATCAAAGTGAAAAGAATATTCTTTTTGATAGATTCTTCACTTCGTTCAGAATGACATGTTCGTTGTCATCCTGAGGGAGCCTTAGCGACCGAAGGATCAAAGTATAATAGAATATTCCCTTCGATGGATTCTTCACGGAGTTCACCCTGAGTCCTTCGAAGGATTCAGAATGACAATTTGCGAACGTGATGGATTATGCAAAGCTCTCCTTCGGATATCGAATGCCGTCTGGATATTGAGGCCAACTCTAACGATTTTACAGAACCCAAAAGAGGAATTATACTATTTACTATCAGATTGGCTGATATCGGAAAAGACGCCCGGTTTTGAGATGGTGGGTGGGAGCTTTTCATGGTTAATCGAAATTTTAATACACGCCGCACAGGATATACCTTCATCCTGATTTTCGCCCTCATGTCCGTGGGCATCATCTTCACCGGTTACATCTACTACCGGAATTACGAACAAAAATACCGGTTCAATGTGGAGAGCCAGCTTTCCAGCATTGCGGACTTGAAGATGAGCGAGCTTGCGTTGTGGCGCAGGGAACGATTGGGTGATGGCTCCCTGTTGTTCAAGAACAAAACCTTTTCGGCGCTGGTTCGACGCTTCATGGAAAACCCTGAAGACGCAGACGCAAAGAGGCGGCTTGATGACTGGATGGGTAAATACACAACGGCGTATCAGTACGCCAGGGTCGTTCTGTTTGACGCTCAGGCGGGCATAAGGCTGTCGGCGCCCGAAAAGGCGAATACGGACGATCTGGAGATAGAACGGAACGTAGCCGCAATACTGCGCGAAGGCCAAGTGGCTTTTCAGGATTTTCACAGGGAGACAACCGATGGCCTTATCCATCTGGCGGTCGTGGTTCCGATTTTCGATGAGGCCGACGAGAGCCAGACCTTAGGCGTTCTTGCCATTGATATTGATCCTGCGGCTTACCTGTATCCATTCATCAGCCGCTGGCCGACGCCGAGCAAAACGGGTGAGACACTGCTGATCCGCAGGGATGGGGACGATGTCCTGTATCTGAACGAACTCAAGTTTAACAAGGACGCCGCCCTAAACCTGCGTATCCCGCTTACAAAAACAGACGTCCCTTCCGTCAAAGCGGCGCTGGGCCAGAAAGGGGTGGTGGAGGGGCTGGACTATCGGGGAAAACCGGTTATCGCCGCTGTGGGGGCCGTGCCGGATTCTCCGTGGTATCTGGTCGCCCGCATAGACACCGAGGAAGTGTATGGCCCGTTGATTGAGCGAATGTGGTTGATGGTGACGGTTGTCGGCCTTTTGCTTGCGGGCTCCGGTATGGGTATGGGTCTGATATGGCGGCAAAGGAGCGCAAGGTTTTACAAAGAGCGATATCAGGTGGCCGAAGCTCTGCGTGAAAGCGAGGAGCGTTATAGAAGCCTGTTCGAGAACAACCACGCCGTGATGCTTGTCATCAACCCGGATGACGGAAACATTGTGGAGGCCAATCCTGCGGCTGTGGCTTATTACGGGTGGTCAAGGGAAGAGCTGAAACTCAAGAAAATCTCGGATATCAACACGCTCACGCCAGATCAAATTCATGCGGAAATGGAGTTGGCCCACGCGGAAAAACGAAGTCATTTTTTCTTCAAACACCTTCGGGCGGATGGAGCGCCCCGCGATGTGGAAGTTTACAGCGGCCCGGTCAATGTGAAGGGACGCGCTTTGCTGTATTCCATAGTGTTCGATATAACCGAACGCAGACAGGCCGAAAAGTCGCTTCAGCGGGCATACGCGCTTTTGAACGACACCCAGCGCCTGGCGAAAATAGGCGGCTGGGAATTCGACGTGGAAAAGCAGTCAATGTTCTGGACCGACGAGGTGTACCGCATCCATGATCTTGACCCGGGCGAGATAACTCCGGATTCGACAGAGCATATTGCGAGAAGCCTGGAATGTTACAGGCCTGAAGACCGCCCGGTGATTTTGGCCGCTTTTCAACGATGCGCGCAGGAAGGGGAGCCATACGACCTGGAGCTTGCTTTCACCACCACGAAGGGCCGCAAGCTGTGGATACGCACCACGGCCAATCCGTTGTTCGACTCCGGCAAAGTCGTCAGGGTAGTCGGCGACATAATGGACATCACCGAACGCAAACTGGCGGAGGAGGAGTTGCAACGGTTCTTCGATCTTGTCCCGGACATGGTGTGCATCGCCTCAACCGACGGATACTTTCTTAAAATCAATCCCATGTGGGAGGCTACGCTCGGATACGCCGAACGGGAAATCCTGTCCACTCCTTTCCTGGATTTCATCCATCCCGACGACAGGGACGCGACAATGAAAGAGGTGGAACGGCAGATCGGCGGCGAAGCGACCATACGGTTTATAAACCGGTATCGGTGCAAGGACGGCGATTACAAATGGCTCGA
>JADGAO010000043.1 GCA_015231995.1 Nitrospinota bacterium
AAAGTAAAATGGAATATTCTATTCGATAGATTCTTCGCTCCGCTCAGAATGACAATAGTCGCAGTTGTCATTGCGATGGACCCCCTTTTTGTCATCCTGAGGGAGGCTCTGCGACTGAGGGATAAAAGTATAATAATTAATTACTATTAGATTCTTCCCCTGTCCGGGGTGTTCTTCACCCCGGACTCTTGTGGACAGGACGACGGGGTGAAGAACACCTCTTTGTCCCCCGAAGCTCGGGGGACCGCAACACAGTTGCGAAGGGGTTTTAATTAAACCCCTCCGGCGCGAAGACACGCCACCTCCCCTTGTTAAGGGGAGGGAAAATGATGGCCCTTCGCTTCGTCCTGCAAATGTACAAGAACACCCACGCCGGGCATCAGTCCATGCTCACGCAAATACCGGCGCTAAAACGGTTCAGGCCGCGCCATGATGTGCCGCAACCCCTGCGGTTTGCCGTCGAGGATTTCCGAAACGGCTTCGTCCTCCAGCAGTAACCCCCGGCGGAACAACGAATCCACAAGCTCTCCGAGCGCGGCCGGGTTTTCCGTTTTCCGTCTCGACAGCATGTCGAATGTCGCGCCTGATATGTAAATCTTTCGCGCGGACGCGGGCCGGACGGCGGTCTTGCGCGTTTGGGGAAGAACGATGAGGATATCCGGCGGTTCGTTGCGCCGGGGGAAAGTCAGCGTCTTGTCGGAGCCTGCATTTTCTTCAATCCACCCGGCGACCGCTCCCATCGCTCCGGGAAGCGCTACATATTTAACATTGGGATCGGCCAGCGTTTTCAGGAACTCTTCCGCGTCGAAAAGGAATATGGCGTCGTCATGTTTTGACGTATCTTTGAAGACGCGGGTTACTACGGCCCCCACTCCGGCTGGAACCGGCTCTCCCTGAGAATATTTGCGGATAGGCAATGGGATGGACGCTCTTCCTTTCCCGAAAAGGAAAATGCTCCGGTTCAGCTCCCCGAAAAAATCCCCGGCGATAACGGCGCCGTCTGGAAGCCCGTTCAAGGCTCTCACGTTTTTATGGCCGCTGTAGGAGATGTCTATCCCGGATTCGCCGGAGGCGACGGCGAGATGTTCGTTTGCGGTTGTGATGGCTCTTTTATTGAGAAGGTTGACGAGCATGACGCCCACGACGATTAACGCGCCAACGGCTATGTAGCCTTTTTTGAGAAGGCCGGGGAAGCGGTTCCCGATGGCATTCGCCAAAGTGGCGAGAGCCGTTCCCAGAAGAAGGCAGAAGACGGCCACAAGGATGAAGTTTTGCGAGAACCGCAGGTCTAAAGCCCCCGCCATCGCCGAGAGGGGCAGGAAGGCTGTAAGCGTCACGAGCAGAACCTTATGGCCCGGATCGCCCTTCGCCGCCCGCCACAGGCTCCAGGCGAACGCGAGGATCATCCCGCTCGCCAATGGAAGGCGGGTGAAAACAAAAGACCCGCGCCTGCCCGACGGGTTATGAAAATAGTCGGCAAGCCCTCCCGCCAAAGTTGTGGCGTAACTCCATGATCCATCCATCCGCTCAAGGCTGGAGGGAGGGATTCCTATCCATAAAAGCTGGGCGGGAAGATTTAAAATAAAAAGCGCGTATCCAACCCAGGCCAAAGCCATTACAGAGATTGCGGCGTAGAACCAGAACATGCGTCCGGCGTTGAACAGATTCACCCGCAGGATAAACATGATCGCCGGAGCCGGGAGGAACAGTAACGACGTCTCCTTTACGAATCCCGCGTATCCAGCGGCCAACCCGGCGACCAGGCCATACGCCATGTCATGTTTGCCCCCCTTTTGTCCCGACAGCAAAAGAAGGATAGACGCGACAATCAAGGCGGGCCAGAACGCGTCCAGGTTGCGGATGCCGAAGGTGATCACCTCAGGAATCGTTATGAGCGACAGCGTTCCGAGAGTTGCGCCAAGCCGTCCGAAAAGCCGCTCGCCAAGAAGGTAGACAGACCCTACGAACATGAAAAACAGAAGATGGTTTATGGCCGCCACGAGCCATTCGGAAAGCCCGAAAACCCGAATCATGCCCGCCATGAAAAACGTGTATCCGATGCGGAACGAGGTGAACGTTCCCGGCGGGTCGCCGATATCTCTTGCTCCGGCGCCGTCGGCCAGATTTTTGGCGACCGACAGATATTTGAGCTGGTCGAACGAGATGTTGACCTCCGGTTTTATCGCAAGCGACACGGCCAGAAGAGCGACGGTCACGGCCATGATCAGGATGGGCGGAAAAAACCGTGACTCCATAAATCCATTCATAAAAGATAAACAGGATCGCCTATTCTAGCAGGCGCAGTAAAAACACTGCGATTTTCATTGTTGACGATGATCCTGCCCCCTCTCCCGCGCAACATCGCGGGAGAGGGTTGGGGTGAGGGCTACAAACAGTGTTTTGAGTTAGAGCCACGCAAGCTTCAACATTATTGAGATACGGCTTGTAACCCCTCACCTGGCGCTTTGCGCCATCCTCTCCCCGCAAAGTTGGCGGGGAGAGGGTAAGGAGTTAATCGTACTATGCGATTATGGATTCAATCCGCCCATACTGTACAATGGAAAACATTTTGGACGTATCATCCGGCGGTTAAAGCATGAGCGCGAAGAGAAATAAAAAACAGCAGATTCCCAAGGCTCCGCAGAAACATTCTGCGGACGTATCGGAGTCGTCGTCCGAGCGGGGAACTGGCCCGATATCGCTCAACCCCGCGCCCGGCGAGCAGGATGACGACTCTTCCGTCCGTTCGTGGCGTAACGCCGCCGGATGGGGCCTTGCCGTCGTAGCATTCCTTGTCCCCACGTTTGTGACGTTCAATTTCGACACAGTGGCGTTCGGAAACGTCATCATGGGCAAGGAATATATCCTGCGTTACGCGGCGCTGATCTGGCTCATTTTCATTTCCGTATCGTTCACCTGGGGCTACCGCATGACTCCGGCCAGAAGAGCCTATCCGCTTATCGCGCTCGGCGCGGTGTATCTTGCGTGGATACCTATCGCGCAATACCCAAGCTATGTCGTCCCCAAAACCGTCGTGATGGTCACATGCGCGGTTCTTTTTTTCGCGATGGCCTCGCTCGACCAGCGTGGGAAAATCCGTCTCGCAGGGGCCACGGTGCTGGGCGGGTTTCTTTCGCTTATTATCACTTCGGCGATGAGCCTTACGCCTTCGTCCATCCTCAATCTGTCGCTGGAGAGCAGGTTCTCCCTCACCGACACGTTCGGCAACCAGAATTTTTACGCGATATTCCTGCTTGCGATGATCCCGATGGCGGTTTTTTTCGTCCGCTCTTTCATGGAGCGCGGCCAGAGAGCATTGGCCTGGGCGAGCGGCTTTTTTCTTGCGGTGGCGCTCATCCAGTTCGTTTTCACTTATTCGCGCGGGGCATACGTCGGGGCGGTCGTGGCGGCGATCGCATGGCTTGCGCCTTTCAGCCTCAGGAAAACGCTCAAGGCTGGCGCGGCTTTCCTGATTATCGCCGCTATCGCGATCGGCTCCATTTTCGCACTGAAAGAGCAGTATCCCTACTTTTACAGCAAGCTCGTTTACACCCCGCGCGCCATCGCGCAACGAATGGAGATATGGAACGTTGGCGTGAACGTCTTCCTGGAGAATCCGGTGTTCGGGTCGGGGCCTGGCTCGTTGCAGTTCAAGGCGCTCGGCAAAATAAGCGAGGACCTTCTCAAACGAACCCATGGAAACAAGTTCGTGGACGCGCACAACGACATTATCACTGTCGCGCTGGAAACCGGCGCGGGCGTTATCTTCTACCTGCTGTTCATGGGAACCGCATTGTATGACGGGTACAGGCGCAAGGACGCATTGGGCAAACTGGCGTTCGCCGGGTTTGCCGGAATATTCGCGACAACTCTCTTCACCTCGGCCACGGTCCAGGCCAGCACGCTAATTTTTCCGTTACTGCTCGGAGCCATTATCGCAGGCAAAGACGATTACCTTATCGTCACGAGGGGCAAGCCTGTCCGCCCCATCGGAGCCTTCGGCTATGCGGGAGCCGCCATCTGCTTGTTTCTGTGCTGGTGGACTTACAGGGATATGAAGGAAACCGTGCAGTACGCCACCTTCGAAAAGACGGCGACAATCGCCGGGGTTCCCACATCGGAGCTTAAATCACAGTTGAAGGCCATTGAAGAAAATTACCCGAAGAAACCTTTCCGCTACAAGTATGAAGCGTGGATAAGTCTCAAAGAGACGGATTTGCCCCGGTATCTGGAAATGTCCAAAGCTCTTTACGAGAACGATCCGGCCGACCTTACCGCAAGCTTCAACTACGGTTACGCCCTTCTTTTAAACAGCCGCCCGATCGAGGCCGAGCCGCTCCTGCTGGATTCGTGGAACAGGGTCAAGGAGAGCAATAACCTTCTTCCGGCCCTGCTACACGTCGTTTACAACGAATTGGGGAATGAAAAACAGGCGGGCGTTTATTATAATCTGGCCCATTCAAGCCCGGTGTTTGTAAAACCCGAAGTGGTGCTGGCGAAACTTAGGCAGATGAAAATAATCAAACGGTAGTAGCGGTTTTTTCGATTCCCGGCCCCTCCACGACCAGCGCGGTCTTCATCGCGGCTTGGGCGAATGGGTACATCTCCATGAAATCCAC
This sequence comes from Nitrospinota bacterium, assembly GCA_015231995.1. Lineage (GTDB taxonomy): Bacteria > Nitrospinota_A > UBA7883 > UBA7883 > JACRLM01 > JADGAO01. The sequence goes on from JADGAO010000043.1 coordinate 4,620, forward strand.
AAGAGAAACGCCGATATCGTCGCATGTCCCTGCGAGCCATGAAAGCCTCTCCGCGTTTATCGGGGCGACGAGCCATAATTCATCCATCCCGACTGCGGCGTGAACCGTCCGTATGTCGCCAAGGCCGCCAAGGGCGCTATGGCCGGAGACCATACGGTTACGCAACGAGCTTGAGTCGTCCAGGAATCCCGCCATTTTAAAACCGCTTTTCTCCAGCGACGCCCATTGGGCCAGAGCGGCGCCAAGATCGTTTACGCCGTATATGACGATTTTTTTCGCCCCGGCATGTTTCGCTCCGCCAGCCGTCGCTTCGCGGTATCGCACATACAGCCGGGGGATGAACAGGAGGTTCAACGTCAACGCCCATCCCAACACCGCTACGAGCGCGGAGCTTGACCGGACGATAAAACCCATCAGCAGAGTAACGCCTAGCATCCACGATACGCTGACGATCTTCGCCAGCGAAACTGCGTCCGACAGGGAAAAATGCCGGATTATCCGCCTGTACAACCCGGCGCCGAGCATCCCGCCCACTATGGCCGATGGGAAAACCGCCAGTCCCCACAGATACGACGACATCTCCCTCTCCGGCAGTCCGCCATACCTTATCAGGTGGGCCGCCGTCCACGCGGCCTCGATCAACAGGACGTCCCCCATCACCAGCAGGGCGTGCTCTCTTACGAACCGCCACCAGTCCACCACTCCGGCCGCGCTCACCCAAAGCCCTCTGGCTATCCACGCAATGTCCGTGAGGATGTTCGACCGGGCGAAATATTCGAGGTCCAGGTCGGCCTTCTTCGTGAAAAGGTATTCGCGGTAAAACTTTTCGGGGTCGTCGCCGGGCGGGTAAAGCTCCGATTCGTTTCTGAAATGAACCTGGCTGGGGCCGAACACGCCCGGGGTGTAATCGAGCAGTTTGGCGTATTCGCCTTCGAAAAGATCGGCGTAGGCGGGCGATTCGGGGCGTGGCCCCACGAAGGACATGTCCCCCTTGAGCACGTTCCACAACTGCGGAAGCTCGTCGAGCTTGGTGCGCTCGATGACCGCCCCCACCCACGTCATCCGGGCGTCGCCCGCCACGGTCACACTTGCGCCGCCTTTCATGAGCGCGGGGAACTTGCGGTATTTGTACATGCGGAACCTTCTGCCGCGCCTGCCCAACCGCTCCTGCGCGAAAATGGCCGGGCCGGGCGAGTCTATCCAGACGGCCAACGCCACAAGCCCCAGTAACGGCGAACCTATGACAAGACCCAGCGTTGCAAGCGCGATGTCGAACGTCCGCCTCAGAACGCTCATCGAACGGCCTTTAAGGACTCTTCAAGCGCTGTTGCGACAAGCCCGACCTCGCCATCGGCAAGGCCGGGGTAAAGCGGCAGGGTAAGCTCCGTGGCGCAAAACCGCTCGGTCAACGGAAGGCTGACGCCGGGGAACCTTTTGGAATGGTATGTGAACAGGTGCGCGGGCGGGTAGTGGACGCTTGTCTGCACGCCTCTTTTACGCATCTCGTCTATCACGGCGCTTCTGTTAACGCCCTGGGGCAAAAGAACAGGCATGATATGGGCCGCTGTTTTCGCCCATCCGCCGAACGGGACACGGACTCCGTCAATCCTCGCAAGCTTGCTTCTGTACAGGGCTGTCAGGCTACGCCTGCGTTCGTTCCATTCCATCAACCGCGCAAGCTGGACAAGACCGATCGCCGCGCGTAGCTCGTCCATGCGGTAGTTGTAGCCAAGCTCCATCACGTCGTAGGAGTAGGCCCTGCCTTTATGCCGATCCAGCGTGCTGGCCGTCATCCCGTGCGAGCGCATCAGCTTTATCCGCTCTAGAACTTTCGGGTCGCGGGCGAGAACCATCCCTCCCTCTGCGGTCGTGATGTTTTTGTTCGAGAAAAAGCTGAACGCGGAGGCGTCGGATTTCAAGCCGACCCCTTCCACCCCCGGCGCATGGGCCGCGTCCTCGATCAACGCTATCGAGTTTCTGTCGGCGAAATCCCGCCAGGCGTCCATGTCCGCAAGATAGCCCGCGTAGTGCATCACTATCACTGCGCGGGTTTTGGGCGTTATTTTGCGTTGCGCGTCGGCGATTGATATGTGAGGAACGTCTTCGCTCTGGACATCCACGAAGACCGGGACGGCCTGCGCGTAAATGGCGACGTTGACCGTGGCCACGAAGGTAAGCGACGGGACAAGGACTTCGTCGCCCGGCCCGATCCCAAGCGCAGACAGGGCCAGGTGCAACCCGGCCGTGCAGGAATCCACCGCCAGAGCCGAGCCTGCGCCATGCAGTTGGGCGAAGCGTTTTTCGAATTCCAGAACGCGTTCGCCCATGGTTATCCAGCCGCTGTCAATGACGGCTTTGAGAGCTTCTATTTCCTCCCGGCCAAGAGCCGGCGGCGCAAGAGGTATCATTTTACCCTTATCGGAGAAAGCGCTTTGAGGCTTTAACGCTCGCGCGGGCGTTCTTCACCTGCGCGCAAAACATCAGTAACGGCGGGGTAAATGGCGCCCCGTCGGGAATTTTCACGTTTGTCATGCCACGCATTATAAATGTTTGGCTCGAAGAGACGCGGATTATCTTTCATCCATCTTTTTCAACAACTCGACATCCATACGCTTCTGGCGTATAGTAAACTATGGAATTCGTGGAAACAAGCCTGTTCACCAGGATCGCCGGACAATACCTGAGCGATGAAGAGCTGGCCCGTTTACAGGCCTATATCACGAAACGCCCAGACGCAGGAGCCGTCATAAAAGGAAGTGGCGGCCTCAGAAAGCTTCGATGGAACGCTGGCGGAAAAGGAAAGCGCGGAGGAGCAAGGATTATTTATTACTGGTTAGTCCGGGACGATCAAATATTCCTGCTCACCATATACGGAAAAAACGAGATGAGCGATTTGACCCGCGCCGAGGTGGAGGCGTTGAGTCGCATTGTCATGAGGTGGAAAGATGCCTAAAAGAAACCTATTTGCGGAATTGACTCAGGGCCTTGAAGAGGTCGAGCGGTTCAAGAAAAATAAGTTGACCCTCAAGAGTTACAAGGCGCCGCAGGTGGCCGAGCTTTACGCCACAGCCGACATAATTCGCGATACGCGGGAGAAGCTAAACCTTTCTCGCGGCGTTTTCGCGCATAAACTCCGGGTTTCCCCCAGAACTCTGGAAAAGTGGGAGCAGGGACGCGCCAAACCAAACAAACAGGCGTCGGCCCTCATTTTATTGACGCGCGAGTATCCTGATATGCTCGAAAAGCTGGAGAAGCTTTCCGTTCCACGATTCGTGACGGCTCGACGACACACGCGCTCCACGCGCGGTTCCGGCTCGGTTCCGGCGCTCTAGCTCCACCGCACCCTGGGCATGATCTTCTTCGTGTCTATCATGCCCCGGTATTTGATTATCCGCTCCAGCATTCCGGCCACCACGTCGTCGGTCATGTAATTGGGTTTCAACCCCAATTCCAGAAGGCCGCTATGTTTGGCGTTGTAGTAATGCTCCTCTTTTTCCTTGCGCGGGTTCTGGATGCTCTCTATCCGCACGTTCAACCCCATCCGGTCGCCGACGGCTTTCACCCTCCCAGCGATCTCGTTTACGCTGAAAAGCTCCGTGAACTGGTTGAGGATGCGCAACTGCCCCGCCTGCGCCGGGTTTGTCATCGCAAGCTCCACGCACTGGAGAGTGTCGTTGAGGTTGAGATATCCGCGAGTCTGCCCGCCTTTGCCGTAAACCGTCAGCGGAACGCCCGCAACAGCCTGCGTCAGGAACCGGTTTACAACCGTCCCGAATATGTCGTCGTAATGGAAATTCGGGAGCAACCGCTCGTCCATATCGGCCTGTGGCGTGGATAAGCCGTACACCGGCCCCTGCATGAGGTCCGTCACCCGGACGCCGTGAGTGCGGACATAGAACCAGAGCAAATCCGTGTCCAGCACTTTGGTGGTGTGGTAAAGGCTACCGGCCTGTCGGGGGTAGAGGAACTTGTCGCTACGCCCGTTGCGTTCTATCTCTATCCAGCCTTCTTCGATGTCAATGTTGGGCGTGCCATACTCCCCCATCGTGCCAAGCTTGATGATGTGGCAATCCGGGGCGAACTTCATGACGGCCCATATCACATTGAAGGTGGCGTTGAGATTGTTGTTGAGCGTCTTTCTCGCCTCGGTGAATCCCATCATCGAATAGGGCGCCGACGGCTGTTCGGCGTAGTGGATGACCGCATTGGGCTTGAATTCCCCGAACACGCGGGACATGAGAGTGTAATCTGCGCAGTCCCCGATGACGACCCGTATTTTTTTTCCCGTCACCGCCTCGAAAATGCCCGCGCGGTCGTCGAGGTTGGGGCTTGGTATCAACGCCTCCGAATTGGTCTCCAGCGCCATTTCCCGGCGCAGATAGTTGTCCACGGCGCAAACGTCATGTCCCTTTGCGGCCAACGACATCGCCGTCGGCCACCCAAGGTAGCCGTCGCCGCCGAGGATAAGTATCCGCAAGGCTCAAACCTCCGCAGAAAGAAGATTGTGCGTGGCCATGTAATCGGCCAGGTCCTGCTTGCTCATGGGACGTTCCACGGAGGAGTTGTACGGGCTGTTGATCCCGGCGCATGTGACAACGCCGGTATAGGTGTAGTCAATGTTCTCGTAGATGGATTTGAACGCCGGAAGCACCGCGAAATATTTTTCCAGCTCCAATGTCCGGCGGGTCTCTTCTTCGTTGACCAGCTCCTCGTAAAGTTTCTCGCCGGGTTTTACTCCCGTCACTGTTAGGTTTATGTCTTTCGGGTTTTTGCCGAATTTCGGGGCCATCTGCTCGATCATCACTTCGGCCATGTCCAAAATCCGCACGACCTTCATTTTCGTCACGAAAACCTCTCCGCCGCGCCCCATGAAAACGGAGTTGAGCGTCAGCTCCACCGCCTCCTTGAGAGTCATGATGAACCGCGTCATCGTCGGGTTCGTCAACGTCACCGGGCCGCCAGCGGCGATCTGCCGGGTGAAAAGGGGGATCACCGACCCTCTCGATCCGAGTATGTTCCCGAACCGGGTCGAGGTGAAGACAGGCCCCTCGCCGCGCCGTAGCGCGTTGGCGGCGGTCATCAGGCGCTCCCCCATCAGCTTGGAGGTGCCCATGACGTTGGTCGGGTTTACCGCCTTGTCCGACGAGGTGAACACAACCCTCTCCACCTGGTTGGCCAGAGCCGCGTCTATCACGTTCTGGACGCCAAGTATGTTGGTCTGCACTGCGTCGCGCGGGGCCTGCTCGCAGAGTATGACGTGTTTTAGCGCGGCGGCGTGGATGACGATGTTGATTCCTGCGGTCATGCGCGCAAGCATGGAAGCGTCCCGGACGTCGCCCAGGAAAAGGCGGATGAAATGTTTGCCGGAATATTCCTGGCTGAGGAAAAAAAGCTCCGTCTCGTTATTGTCTATGCCGATTATCTCGACCGGCCCCGCGCTGGACAATTGGGAAAGCAGTTCCCTTCCCACCGTGCCGCACACCCCGGTTATGAGAACCCGCTTGCCCACCCATGCGTCGTTCATTACGCTCATTCAACCCTATCTGGTAGCCATTAAACGCTAAAGATATCATAAACTGCGAGAGTATTTGGCCGAAACCTTTCCCATCCCCGAAGCTCGGAGAGCATTGCGTAAGTCGTTGACCGATGCTCCTGCCCCCTCTCCCGCGCAATATCGAGGGAGAGGGTTGGGGTGAGGGTTTACAAACAGTGTTTTAAGTTTGAACTACGTTTAGGTCAATATTATTGAGAACTGCTTGTAACCCCTCACCTGGCGCTTCGCGCCTTCCCTTCGGAAGACTCAGGGCAGGCTCTCTCCCCGCAAAGTTGGCGGGGAGAGGGTGAGGAGCTAATCGTTGATTTATGTAAAGCTCTCCTTAGCAACTGGAGGGGCGCGCCGCCATTGAAGAATCCCCGGCTAAGGCATATAATCCAAAAATATCCTGTTTTTTGTTTGATCGATGAATAACAACGTCCAGTGTTTTGTATCCGCAATCAATCCAGCTTCCAGCCATGTCTAAAAACACGTTTCGATTAACGGCCATAGCCCTCGCAGGCTCGATACTGTTTATAGACGTGTTGACTCCGCTGGGCGTGGCGGATGCGATTCTTTACGTCGCTCTGGTCATGTTCTGTTTCTGGGCGTCGGATTTGCGCGCGCCTTTCATCATGGCGGTGACAGCTTCCGTTTTGACGTTGTTGGGGGCCGCGCTGTCGCCCTCCGGCGAAGCCCATTGGGGCGTTGTGGCGGCGAACCGGGTTCTTTCCATGATAGCCATCTGGATATCCGCCATCATCGTGTGGAAGTTTAAAGTGGGCGAAATCTCCCTTCAAAAGGCGCATGACGAGCTGGAGTCCAAGGTGGCCGAACGCACCCGCCAGTTGAGCAAGGCGCGTGACGAACTTGAAAAACGCGTGGCGGACCGGACTTCCGACCTGACGGCTCTCAACGAGGAATTGAAAACATTCGCCTATATCGTCTCTCACGACCTTCGCGCCCCGCTTATCAACATCCGGGGTTTTACTGGCGAGTTGAAAATGGGTATCGGCGTGATAGGGCGCGTGTTGGAGAAAAACCCCGATCTGCTGGAGACGGAGGAAGGCAAGGAGGTCGCCGGCCTTTTGAAGGAAGACGTGCCGGAGGCTCTCAAGTTCATAGACTCCTCCGCAGTAGCGATGGATAGCATGATAAACGCCATCCTGAAGCTGTCGCGTCTCGAGCAGAAAAATTTCAAACGCGAAAAAATGAATACCTTGTCGGTAGTGGAATCCGTGCTCGAATCGCTTTCATACCAGATAGAGGCCAACGGGACGCAGATTCGCGTGGGGAATCTTCCCGACGTCGAGGCGGACGACGTCTCGATGGAGCAGGTTTTCGCCAACACGATAAGCAACGCCGTCAAGTATCTTGACCCTTCCCGTCCGGGTAAGATAGAGATATCCGGCCAGGAGCGTGAAAACGACACGCTGTTCATGATCAAAGACAACGGCAGGGGGATAGCCAAAGAGGATTTCGGCAAAGTGTTCCAGATATTCCGCCGGGCCGGAAAACAGGATGTGGCTGGCGAGGGGATGGGACTCGCCTACGTCCAGACGATAATCCGCAGGCATGGTGGCCAGATATGGCTGGAATCGGAGCCGGATGTGGGCACAACTTTTTTTATCGCCATTCCCAAAACAGGCGCCGCATGACGAAACGAGGGAGGTAACATGGAGCAGGAAAAAAAATCGGTGACAATACTGCTGGTGGAGGACGATCCGGGACACGCCCGCCTGATCGAAAAAAACCTGCGCCGTTCCAATATAATGAATGAGATAATCAACCTGACCGACGGCAAGAAGGCCGTGGACTTTCTTTTCGGCGTTGATGGGGCTGTTAAAAGGCCGTCGCCGCTACTCATACTCCTCGACCTCAACATACCCGAGCTCGACGGTTATCAGGTGCTCAAGCGCATCAAGGCCGACGAGAGGACAAGAAAGATACCGGTTGTGATGCTGACGAGCACTGACGACGACAGGGAGATTAAAAAATGTTACGAGCTTGGATGCAACGTGTATGTCACCAAACCGGTTGATTACGAGAAATTCGCCGACGCCATACGCAAGCTCGGCCTTTTCCTTAGCATCCTGCAGATGCCGGGCGAGGAGTGAGATATTGTTGAAGAACCGCGCTATTGTCATTGCGAGGAGCGACAGCGTTGTCATTCTGAACGGAGCGTAGCCCTTCGAGGACTCAGGGTAAACTCCGTGAAGAATCTATCTGATAGAAAATTCTGTTTTACTTCGATCCTTCGGTCGCCAGAGCTTGTCCTGATGAGCGTAGCGAAGAAGGAGCTCCCTCAGGATGACAAAATGCGGAAATCGTTTGGTTATGCAAAGCGCTGCCCCCCCTTGTCAGGGAAGCAGGGCAGGCTTGTCAACACAATAAATTTGAAACAGGGATTGCGCCGCATATGAGTTCGCTCAAAATTCTCCATGTAGAGGACAACGAGGGCCTCGCCCGCCTTCTGCAAAAAAGAATGATCAAGGAAGGTTTTGCGGTGGACTGGGCGAAGGACGGCGTAGACGGCCTTGCCATGTATGAACAGGCCGCTTACGACGTCGTGATCGTGGATTACAACATGCCGAGAAAAAGCGGCATAGAAGTGATGAAAACACTGCTCCTGACGGACAACCCTCCCCCGATCATTTTCCTCACCGCGTCCGGCGACGAGAAACTGGCCGTGAAGGCCATTCAAAACGGAGCCAGCGATTACGTGGTCAAGGACATAGAACTCGGCTACCTCGATCTTTTGCCGACGGTCATCAGCAACTCCCTTTTCAAAAAACGTCTGGCGGAGGATAAGCGGCGCGCGGAAATAGACCTGAGGGAGACAAATGAAAAGCTCGAAGAGCGCGTCCGGGAACGCACACACGAGCTGACGGTGGCGAACGCGCGGCTGGAAGAGGAAATCGCTATCAGGAAAAAGGCCGAACAGGAAAACATGCGGCTCGCCGCCGGCATAGCCCAGGCCGCAGACGTCGTAGTTATAACCGACATGGCCGGGAAAATACAGTACGTCAACCCGGCTTTCGAACGGAGCACCGGGTATTCGCGGGAGGAGGCGATAGGCCTGAATCCCAGAGCCCTGAAAAGCGGCAAACACGACGACGAATTCTATAAACGCATGTGGGATACGATAAGCTCCGGCCACATATGGCACGGCCGGCTGGTGAACAAAAGGAAGGACGGCTCCCTTTACGAGGAGGAGATGACTATCTCCCCCGTCAGGGACGCCGGCGGGATGATCACCAATTTCGTCGCCGTCAAGCACGACATCACATCGTCCGCCGCCCTCGCCAGGGCGCGGGATTATTTCGTCGCCGTCACGTCGCACGAACTTAGGACGCCGCTCAACGGGCTGGAGCTTGCGAAAATGCTCCTTAACGAATCTCTCAAGGAACACCCGGACAGCAAGCCGCTCGCCAGAGCGATGGCGGTCTTGTCGAATTCGTGCGCGTCTTTCGAGAGGATCGTCTCCACTACGGAGATGTTCCGCGACCTTACGCTGACGGGGCAGGAAAACAAGCTTTCAGAAGCGAGCCTCGGCGCGCTTCTCGACGAGAGCGTGAAGTTGGCGGCCGGCAAGCTGGAAAAAGAAAAGCGGCTCGTTGAAATCAAGGTTGATGTATCAGGGTTGCCGGGAACGAATGTCCTTTGCGACCCCCAATTGGCCCAGCGCGCCATAAATGAAATCATTTCAAACGCCGTCAAATATACGCCCGATGGCCGTTCGGTCAGCGTGTCCGGCAAAGTGGCCGACGGCTTTGCCATCGCAGAGATAGAGGACGAAGGCTCCGGCATAGACTCCGACAAAAAGGAGATGGTATTCGAGCCGCTGTTCTCGCCGAGCGACCCTCTTCGGCATACCACCAGCCAGTATAAATACATGGGCGGAGGGCTTGGGATGGGTCTTACGCTTGCGCGGCTTATCATGGAGCGGCATGGGGGCATGCTCGATCTGAGAAACTCGGGCAAGGGGACCGTGGCAAAGTTTTCTTTCAGGCTGGCGAAGAGCGAACGCTCCTGAAAAAGGAGGGGAGGTGGATAGTCCATCACGTTCGCAATATTGTCATTCTGAACCCTTCGAAGGACTCAGGGTAAACTCCGCGAAGAATCTATCGGAGTTTGTCATTCTGTGCGAAGCGACCATTGTCATTCTGAACGGAGCGTAGCGAAGTGAAGAATCCATCGAAAAAAATATTCTGTTCTACTTCCCTTCGCTCGCCGGAGGCTCCCTCAGACGTCCAAAAACCGGCAACAAAGCGCCGATTTTCCGCTTTTGATCGAGTTTGGCGATATCTATATGTAATATAGCTTGTTACTCCGTATCAGGCCGCCTCCTTCTACGCGATGTTGCCGAAATTGGTTAAGCGGATTGTTTTACGCACACAGCAGGCATTGAATGAAAATCTCTTATTTATTAATATGATAGGCAGGCATAATCGCCAAATCCTTAAAATGGCGCTTATCTGGCAATAGAGTGTGGCGTAGAGAAAGATTCAAGACCAGAAACGGAAGGAAACTTGAAGATGAGGGACAAAGCGCAAACGCGGTTGTCTGGCCGGTTCGCAGGATATGGAAGGCCGATCGGGAACACATCGGGCGTAGCCCTTATAGAAGCGCTGATCGCTTCGGTCATCCTTGTTGTGGCTCTCGCCGGTTTTCTTTCCGTCGCGGCCACTACCACAAACCTTGGGGGCCGCAACACCCGAATGGCCACGGCCAACTCCCTTGTTTACGACAAGTACGAGGAGCTCAAGCTTCAGGAACTGGCAAACGTCTGTCCCGCCAGTCCCTGCGTGGAAGCTAACATAAGCGTGGATTCCACGGGAGCGATCGTCGCGGGGATATACAGGCGAACGGTAACGGTAACGGCGATTGACGCGGTTACGCCGACGACAATGGCCAAGAAGGTCGAAATAAAAGTCGAATGGCCGATGCCGGCCCCGGCGCATTCTGTCACCCAGACCTCGATATTCATGAAGGCGAAATAGCATGGCAAGAACAACATCCAGAGGCGCCCTTCTGATGGGCGAAGGGGGCGTGACCCTTGTCGAGTTGATGATAGGCATGTCCATATCAATCATCATGATGGCCGCAGTGGTCATGGCCATACAGACCCAGGGCAAAAGCGCGAACAGGGAGACGGACAGGGTTGATTTGAACCACAACCTCCAGAACGCCGTTATCCGCATTGAAAAAGACCTGAGAATGGCCGGTTACCAGAGCATCGACTCGTCGGCCCTTCATACCGGCGCAATCACGGCGGCCACCGCAAACTCCATAACGTTCCTATACGATACGGACGACAATACGGCCACCGGCGACCTCAAGGGCCGCGAAGGGATCATGTTCCGCGCCGACACCGCCGCAGACGCCGGTTATATCGCCGCTCATCCTCGTCTTTTAAAGGTGGCTCTGAACGCGGACGGTACGGTGGCCTCGCAAAACCCGATCGCCACAGACATCTGCGCCGATAACGCCACCCCTTGCGGCGCGTCCGGTTTGACTTTCACTTACTACGATTCGGCGGGGGCCGTCACGGCGGTGTTGAACGACATAAGAAGCATAAAGATAACTATCAACGGACGTTCGCCGAGGCTAAACCGCGACACTGGCTCATACACGAGGGGTTCGTTGACTATCAGGGTGACGCCCAGGAATTTCGGGTGAAAAAGATGAAAACTACATTGCATTCGGAAAACGGCAGTTCGCTGATGGTGGCTCTGTTCGCCATAACCATACTTGCGATGTTGGCGATCATTATGGTCAGCCGTGGGACGGCCGGCATGAGGGACACACGCGCCTTCAGGGATCACCAGAGCGCGTTCCAGGCGGCGGAGGCCGGGGTAGAACACGCCCGCAAACTCCTCAACGACGGCGCGACAGACACTTGGGACGCCGAGCTTTCGGGCCAGTACGGTCTGGACTTGATCACTGGAGCGCCTGGAGCCGCCGGCACCGCCGACGACACGGCTTTCATAGCCGAAACCACCCTGGTGGCCGGGCAGGTCTATTCCGTAAGGATAGAGGATAACACCGACGACGATCCCAGCCCGGTAATTGACGAGGACAACCGGATATGGATCATTTCAACCGGGACAGCCGGGGGCAAAACGACTGTTATAAGGGAATTGGTGAGAAACAACGCGCAGGACTCGCATATCTCTCAGGAGCACTACGGAGAGCACAGCCTGGGATGGGCTACAACCGAGTGACGCGGACCACATGGATTTATTGACAATGAGACTAGACGAATTTAGGAGAACTGCAATGTCAAGGTTAAACAAAATAGTGGCGATGTTCCTTGTGGCGATGGCTTTCGCCGCCTCGTCGGGCGAGGCCACTAACAAGACCTTCCCCGCAGGGACTTACATCATTCCGATGGACTCTACATACCAGCCATCGGCGGACGGCGGTATATTCGAGGCGTACGGGCTGGTCTTCGACCTTCTGCAGAACGGGGCGACCGTTTACTGGATGATTGACGAGTCCAAGACCTCTATTAGCGCCCCTGATATAACTATCACCAACACAACCACAACCCCCGTCGTGGCCGGCTATCCCGGAACGGTGATACCCGCCCCGGCGATAACCACGACGATAAGCTACGCCGGAGCCCCATTCGTGATAGTGCCCGGCGAAGGGTTGACCGTGGCGGCTCAGGAGGCTATCTTGAGCCATGCGGACTGGGCCGCAGTGGAAATACACAAGACGAATGTGCCGTTCACGGCCAACGTCTCCCGCGAGCTTAAGGGAACGCCGCCCAAAATAGCACTGCTCAACAACCAGGAGAGCACGGACAGCGGCACGGGCAACGCGCAGATTCTCGAATCCTATATGTCCCTTGCGGGCATATGTAACGACACCTATGACATAGTGACGCCAAACATGGTGCGGGACGGGATTCTGGACACCGGCGGTTATACGGTTTTCTGGGCTCCGCACTGGACGGCTTACAGCGGCTGGACAGGCGGCAACGCGGCTGACGCGGACGCCATCATGCTCAAGATAAGGCAGTTCCTCGAGGCCGGTAACTCCATATTCGCCGAATGCGCCAGCATCGAGGTTATGGAGCACAGTTACAACGGACATTATCTGACCACCAATTCCACCGTCCCCGCATCCGGTTCGGTGGGTCATAGCGGCGGCATAAGCCACGATGGCGGCACGATGGACATGACCAAGATCGTCTATCACGACACCACGTCGCCGTTCCCGCAGGTCGGCGACTATACGTTCGACCCGACCAGCGGACACCTTCAGAACTGGCGTCCATATAACGCCTCCAACTACCTGGCGGCAAATGAAACCAACGTGGAGGCGTATCCTTTCGCGCCTGCCGCAACAACCAGCACATACAATCCCACGGTTTCCCGGTTCACTTACGACGATAAAGACGGGCTGGCCTCCACGCCGGATGACCAGTGGGACTATTACACCGGCGGACGTATAGACGGTAACGAGAACATGGGATACGTCGTTTATCTTGGCGGGCACAAGTATGGCACCTGTTCCCTTGGCGGGGGTAGCGGGGCCAGCACGCCTGTGAACGAGAGAGTATGGAAATTTACGATGGAAGACAACATATCAACCAGCACAGCCGCCGCTTCAAAGGAGATTTACACCATCGTGGTTGTCTATACTTATAATGGCGCGGACTATACGATTACA